>NZ_JAOWFX010000032.1:0-126456 GCF_030333435.1 Citrobacter sp. CK191
CGCATTATAGGGAGTTATTCCGGCCTGACAAGGGGAAATTTAAAATTATTTTCCGACTGCTTTCTTTTTAAGCAAAACCATCTCAAACCGCCAGTTTTTCGAGCGTTTCGAAACCGTAACGCTGTAAAACGGGTATTAATTGCTCGGTCTCTGGCGTCATTGCCATGCAGAAAGCAATATTAGCCTCCGCTGATTTGGCATCCGGCGCTTCATGCTCTAACAACCAGGCTGTGCGACGCGCAATCGCCGCCCCGGAATCCACCAGCCTTGTCCCTTCAGGAAGGACCTGCAACAGTTCTTCCTGTAATAGAGGGAAATGGGTACATCCCAGAACAACCGTGTCGGGCGGTTCCGGCATCCGCAGCCAGGGTCTCAGGATACGGCGTAGTTCTTCCAGCGATACGGGTTCACCGTGCAGTTTGGCTTCCGCCAGCTCCACCAGTTCTGCCGATCCCAACATCGCTATCTGACATTCATTCGCAAATCGCGCTATCAACTCATGGGTATAAGGGCGTTTTACCGTGCCACGCGTTGCCAGCAACCCGACGATGCCGTTGGCGGTCAGCCTCGCTGCGGGTTTAATCGCAGGTACGACGCCCACAACCGGGAACGCGAATTTTTCACGCAATGCAGGAAGAGAAACCGTGCTGGCCGTATTACAGGCGATTACCGCAAGTGAGAGAGGATAACGCTGCTGCACTGCGGTAACGATCTCGATGACGCGCTCGACAATAAACGCTTCGCTCTTTTCCCCGTAAGGAAATGCGACGTTATCGAAAGCATATATATAGTGGAGATTCGGCAGGAGATGCCGAATCTCATCGTAGACCGACAACCCACCGACGCCGGAATCAAACACCAGCACGGTGGGACGTGGATCAGAAGGTGTAGCTGCCAGACAAGTAGTACTCTCGTCCTGCAGTTTGGTAGCCATAAGCTGTCTCGTAATCTTTATCGAACAGGTTGGCGATTTTACCACGAACTGTCAGGCGATCGGTGATCGGATACGATGCAGAAACATCAACAGTGCTATAGCTCGGCAAGATTTGCTGGGTGTTATTGTACTGGGAGGTGTTGTTATCGTAGCGCTTGCCGTAATACTGCCACGATACATCCATATCGACGTTAAACATCGTCCAGTCCAGTTGATACTTCGCCTGGCGCTTCGAGCGTCGGGCTAACACTTCACCGTTGTCGTCATTACGCGGATCGACATATTGCAACGTAACACGATGGCTAAAGATGCCGGTATCAAAGCTGCCCGTCCATTCCACGCCTTTAATGGTTGCCGCATCAATATTGTCATACTCACCCTGGTAGGTGTTTGGATCAAAGTAGTAAGTGATCAGGTTAGTAATCTTGTAATGGTAGGCAGACAGGCGCCAGTCCAGCGGACCAGTGAGCCCTTCCAGCCCGGCCTCCCACTGTTTAGACTCTTCCGGTTTCAGGTTAGGATTCGCGTTGATGCCAAAACGGGTAGAACCAAACTGCTGCCCCAGAGATGGAGACAGGAACCCGGTACCATAGCCGATAGTTACTCGATAGTTGTCGATAAACTCCCATCCAGCCGTCGTCTGCCAGGTGCCATGCCAGCCAAACTGTTCATCATGATCTTCACGCCCTGAAGCCTCCAGCGTTACATCACCGAATTGTTGCTGACCGGTCAGGTATAAACCGGTGTTATCGCGTTTATATGTGTCCGACATCACGGTATCGGATGAGGTCAAACGCTGCTGCTGCCAGTCTACGCCCGCGCTAACGGAACCGTGCCCCACGATAAGGTTATTACCCCATTGCAGGTTACGCTGAGTCATGCGATCGAGCGTCGTACCGTCATGATAGCGACCATAAATACTGCTGTAGTTATAGTCCTTCACCTTCTGGTAGCTGGCGAGAAGTTGTGAAGAGTAAATCCCGGAGTTGAATTTCAGACCTGCGTCCCAGCTCTGATTGTAGAGTTGCGATTCATCAGCACTGTAGGCCGGAATAGACGGCGGGCTTCCCAGATCGTAATCAGAGTTGTTGGTATAACTGTGACCACGGAAAAAACCATCGAAATTATCATTAAATTTATGTTCGAGGCTGCCCCAGAATGCCTTGCTGCGAAAACCATCGCGGTCGCGATCGTGATCCCAGGTTGAGCCGGGCTGTACGTTAAAGCCTTTATTGCCCTCATAAGAACCCGCTACCGTGGCGACAGTGTCGCCAAAGCGATGGCGCAACGTACCGTCATATTGCTGATAACCTTTTGAACCAACGCCCGCGGTAATTTTTGACTGTTCTTGATCGGAGTGCGTAATAACGTTAATGACCCCACCCATTGCGCCGGAACCATAAATCGCCGAGCGTGGTCCACGAATGTATTCCACGCGTTGCACCAGCGATATTGGAATCTGATTCAGATCGGGGTTATTCGTAATGCCAGGGCGGGTCATGGGAACACCATCGACCAGAACCAATACCTGTTTGGCTTCCGTACCACGAATAAACAAAGAAGAAGACTGCCCCATGCCGCCGTTTTGATTGATATCAACGCCCGGCAGGCGGCGCATCACATCATTCAAATTCTTCGCTTGCCAGCGGTCGATATCCTCACGCGTCACAACATCAGCAGGCGCCAGTACGGTATTAACAGGTTGTTGAAAACGATTTGCGGTGACGATCAGGGTGTCTGGGTTAGTATCCTGCGCCCAGCCAGAAAATGCCGTGACGGAGAGCGCCGTCAGCAGCGAAGATTTTTTAATCATTGTAAAGCATCCACAATATAAGAAGGATGCCGCAGGCTTCATCGATAGTACGCGATGATGAACACCAGATGCGACGTTAGCCGGCAGGTCTTCGGGCTTGGAAGGTTATCCTCAGGATACAAGAGATGATGACTTCCCGCCGGGTGGCAGTGTCTGCTTATGCTCTCATCTCACCTTTCCTTACCGCTGCGCGTCAGCTCCAGATTCGCACTGGATTCCCTATTAACTCACAGGACCGGCTCACGGATGCTACATTCTGTAACAATCTACGTCCAGACCGCATATCACAATATCGGAAATCATCAATGACTGGACATCTGATGAGCAATCCCTACAATCCCCGCGTACTTTTATTTTTCAGGATGCATCATGACCCCCGAACACCTTCCGACAGAACAGTATGACGCGCAGCTAGCCGAAAAAGTGGTGCGCTTGCAGAGTATGATGGCGCCGTTTTCTGACCTGGTCCCGGAAGTGTTTCGCTCGCCAGTCAGCCATTATCGGATGCGCGCCGAATTTCGCCTGTGGCATGACGGCGACGACCTGTATCACATCATTTTTGATCAGCAGACGAAAAGCCGTATCCGCGTCGACAGCTTCCCGGCGGCCAGCGAGCTGATTAACCAGCTGATGACGGCGATGATTGAAGGCGTGCGCCATAATCGCGTCCTGCGCCATAAGCTGTTCCAGATTGATTACCTCACCACGATGAGCAATCAGGCGGTGGTTTCTCTGCTGTACCATAAAAAGCTGGATGATGAGTGGCGCCAGGAAGCGGAAACGCTGCGGGATGCGCTGCGAGCGCAGAACCTGAATGTGCATCTGATTGGCCGGGCGACCAAAACCAAAATCGAGCTGGATCAGGATTACATTGACGAACGTCTGCCCGTGGCGGGAAAAGAGATGATCTACCGTCAGGTAGAGAACAGCTTCACGCAGCCCAATGCCGCAATGAATATTCAGATGCTGGAGTGGGCGCTGGATGCAACCAAAGCGTCGAAAGGCGACCTGCTTGAACTGTACTGCGGCAACGGCAACTTCTCATTGGCTCTGGCGCGTAACTTCGACCGGGTGCTGGCAACGGAAATCGCTAAACCGTCAGTCGCCGCAGCGCAGTACAACATTGCCGCTAACCATATTGATAACGTGCAGATTATCCGTATGGCCGCTGAAGAGTTTACGCAGGCGATGAACGGAGTACGTGAGTTTAACCGTTTGCAGGGCATCGACCTGAAGAGCTATCAGTGTGAAACGATTTTTGTCGATCCGCCGCGTAGCGGGCTGGACAGTGAAACCGAGAAAATGGTGCAGGCGTATCCGCGTATTTTGTACATCTCCTGCAACCCGGAAACACTGTGTAAGAACCTGGAAACATTAAGCCAGACGCACAATGTGTCACGTCTGGCTCTGTTCGATCAGTTCCCGTATACGCACCATATGGAATGCGGCGTGTTACTCACTGCCAGGTAAAACGTAGGCCGGATAAAGCGTTTACGCCGCCATCCGGCGATATGCCCGGTGGCGCTGCGCTTGCCGGGCATACAAATCATCGTAGGCCGGATAAGGCGTTTACGCCGCCATCCGGCATTACTCCGCGACTTCCTGCTTGCGGTTACGCATCTTAAAGCCAATCCAGAACACCAGAATCACCGACAGCACCGCCGGGAAGAAGTTAGAACCGATATCCGGGTATTCCGCGCGTACCACGGTGCTGTACAACAGCACGCCGAGGATAAAACAGGCGGCAGCCAGCCCCGGCAAGCCGACAGGCATGGTGCGGTTTTGATAACGTTGATGCAGGCAATAAACCGCCAGCACCAGCGCGATAATCGGGAATACAGAAAACGGCACGATGGAGCTAAACAGCGCCGCGAATGTGCCATTGATCGATAAGCCAGCGACCAGCGCCAGCAACAGCGTACCTTTATCTTGACCTGACTGTTTCATTGCTCGTCCTTCACGTTACTCGGAGTGATGTGCCATCTTCTCTTGTTCACGGCGGTACCAGTAATATGCCCCTTTCGCAATCATGCGCAGTTGCAGTACCAGCCGCTCTTCCAGCTGTCGGCGTTGTTCCGCACCAACATCCAGCGCCTCGGCACCTGCACTAAACACAATCGTCACCATCGCTTCGGCTTGCGCTTCAGTGAACGCGCGCGGCATATGGTTTTCGAGTTCCAGATAGTCCGCAAGTTCCGCGATGAAATGCTGAATCTCACGCGCGACTGCGGCGCGAAACGCGGCCGAGGTGCCGGAACGTTCACGCAATAATAAACGGAAGGCGTTAGGATTGTTGCCGATGAACTCCATAAATGTGGAGACCGAGGTACGGATCACACTGCCGCCTTTGGCAATACGCTGACGCGCCTGGCGCATCAGCTGGCGCAGCATTAAACCGCTCTCATCCACCATCGTCAGGCCAAGCTCATCCACATCGCGGAAATGGCGATAAAATGAGGTTGGCGCAATGCCCGCTTCACGCGCTACTTCGCGTAAACTGAGACTGGCGAAACTCCGTTCGGCGCTCAGTTGACTGAATGCGGCTTCTACCAGCGAACGCCGGGTTTTTTCTTTTTGTTGCGCTCTAACGCCCATCACGATGTCTGAATCCTTCCATATGCCTTATCTGGCACTATACCAGAGAACAAACTTAATCTGTTTGTTCAGCTTTGTGAATGATTGTTTACAGGCTGTTTGTGCTCCAGCTCCACAAAAAAGCACAACGATAATTGGGTTAAAGGCGCGCGAATGTTATCATCGTGTTTATTTTATGTATAAAAACAGGTGAGTAATACCATGCCACATTCCTGGGATTATGATGCAATCGTCATAGGTTCAGGCCCCGGCGGCGAAGGCGCTGCAATGGGTCTGGTTAAGCAAGGAGCGCGCGTCGCCGTTATTGAGCGTTATCACAACGTTGGCGGCGGTTGTACCCACTGGGGCACCATCCCGTCGAAAGCGCTCCGCCATGCCGTCAGCCGTATCATCGAATTCAACCAGAACCCCCTCTACAGCGACCACTCCCGACTACTTCGTTCTTCCTTTGCCGATATTCTCAACCATGCCGATAACGTCATTAATCAACAAACGCGCATGCGGCAGGGCTTTTATGAGCGCAACCACTGTGAAATATTGCAAGGTAATGCGCATTTTGTTGACGAAAACACCCTCGCGCTGGAGTGCCACGACGGCACGGTCGAAACCCTGACGGCGGAGAAATTCGTGATTGCCTGCGGGTCGCGTCCTTATCACCCGGCCGACGTTGATTTCGCGCATCCACGTATTTACGACAGCGACTCAATCCTTAGCCTGCATCACGAACCTCGTCACGTCATCATCTATGGCGCCGGGGTGATCGGCTGTGAATATGCGTCAATCTTCCGGGGAATGGACGTCAAAGTTGATTTGATTAACACCCGCGACCGTCTGCTGGCGTTTCTTGATCAGGAGATGTCCGACTCTCTCTCTTACCACTTCTGGAACAGCGGCGTGGTTATTCGCCATAACGAAGAGTACGAGAAGATTGAAGGCTGCGACGACGGCGTCATTATGCACCTGAAATCCGGTAAAAAGCTGAAGGCCGACTGTCTGCTGTACGCCAACGGACGCACCGGTAACACCGATTCACTGGCGCTGGGAAATATCGGTCTGGAAACCGACAGCCGTGGGCAACTCAAAGTCAACAGCATGTACCAGACCGCGCTGCCGCACATTTACGCGGTGGGCGATGTGATTGGCTATCCGAGTCTGGCTTCCGCCGCTTACGACCAGGGTCGAATTGCCGCGCAGGCGCTGGTGAAAGGCGAAGCGACCGCCCATCTTATCGAAGATATCCCTACCGGGATTTACACCATCCCGGAAATCAGCTCTGTCGGCAAAACCGAGCAGCAATTGACGGCGATGAAAGTGCCTTATGAAGTCGGACGTGCGCAGTTTAAGCACCTGGCGCGCGCGCAAATCGTCGGGATGAACGTGGGAACGCTGAAGATCCTGTTCCATCGGGAAACAAAAGAGATTCTGGGGATTCACTGCTTTGGCGAACGCGCAGCCGAAATTATTCACATCGGCCAGGCGATTATGGAACAGAAAGGCGGCGGTAACACCATTGAGTACTTCGTTAACACCACCTTTAACTACCCGACAATGGCGGAAGCCTATCGGGTAGCGGCGCTAAACGGCTTAAACCGCCTGTTTTAACGCTTTGTCGAAATGGCCATCCATCTCCGCACGGATGGCCTCCGCCAGTTGCTCATAGCGACTGCGCAGCGGCGATCCCGGACGATAAACCAACCCAACCGTACGCTTAGGCTCCGGCTTAATGCACGGCAGGTAGACTACGCCATCACGCTTACGCTCCTGCGGAACCGCCAGCGCAGGCAGTAAGGTAATACCGCTCCCCGCCGCAACCATGTTGCGCAGCGTTTCCAGACTGGTCGCCCGGAAATGGGTGTCTTCATCCGCGCCCGCCTCAAAGCAGAAGCCCATCGCCTGATCGCGCAGGCAGTGCCCGTCTTCCAGCATCAGCAGTTTTTCACCCGCCAGATCGGACATCGGCACACGATCGCGATTCGCCCACGGGTGATCCTCATAGATCGCCAGCATCATGGGTTCATCAAACAGCGGCACTTCGATAAACGCCTCGCTCTCTTTCACCAGCGCCAGGATCACGCAGTCAAGCTTGCCGCTGTCCAGTTGCGCCAGCAGCTGGTGCGTCTGCGCTTCATGCAGATACATTTCCAACTTCGGGAAGGTCTGATGCAGCATCGGAATAATATGCGGCAGCAGATAAGGGCCAACCGTTGGGATCAGGCCGATATGCAATGGGCCAGACATCGTCTCACCTTGCTGGCTTGCCATCTCCTTGAGCACTTTGACCTCACGCAGCACGGTGCGCGCCTGATCCACCAGCAGTAAACCTGCCTGGGTGAACAGAACTTTACGACTCGTACGCTCCAGCAGCATTACGCCCAGTTCATCTTCCAGCTTACGGATTTGCCCGCTGAGCGTCGGCTGGCTGACGTGACAGGAGTCCGCCGCACGCCGGAAATGGCGGTGTTCGGCTAATGCCACCAGGTATTCAAGATCACGAATATTCATTATTCATCCTCCGTCGCCACGATAGTTCATGGCGATAGGTAGCATAGCAACGAACGATTATCCCTATCAAGCTTTCTGTCTAATAATACATCACAGAAACGGAGCGGTACCTCTTTAACCCTTGAAGTCACCGCCCGTTCGAAGAGTTTTTCTCAACTCGAAATAACTAAAGCCAACGTGAACTTTTGCGGACCCTATGGTCCGCTTTTTTTTGCATAAATAAAATAAGCCCGACGTGATGCCAGGCTCTGATGACTGTTGCCGGATGGCGACGGTTCACAATTTTTTGTAGGCCGGATAAGGCGTCATCCGGCACCACGCCAGTTACGCCAGACGCGCCTTCGCGTAGTCGATCGCCTGCGCAACCTGCTGCGGTGAAACACCGCCTTTCGCCGCACGTTTATCCAGGCATGATTGCAGCGACAGAATCGGATACACATCATCGCCAATCACAGCGCTAAATTTTTGCAGGTCAGCCAGTGACAGATCTTCCAGCGGTTTTCCCTGTCGAATCGCTTCCACCACCGTTTCGCCCACAATATGGTGCGCTTCACGGAACGGCACGCCTTTGGCAACCAGATAATCCGCCAGCTCAGTCGCATTCGCATAGCCCTGCTGCGCCGCTTCCTGGCAGCGCGGACGTTTTACCTGAATGCCATCCAGCACCAGCGCCGCCATGTGCAGGCAGTCCAGCCAGGTGTCGAGCGCATCAAACAGCCCTTCTTTATCTTCCTGCATGTCTTTGTTGTACGCCAGCGGCAGGCCTTTCAGCGTCATCATCATCGCCGTTAACGCGCCCTGCACACGACCGCACTTGCCACGGATCAGTTCCAGCGCATCCGGGTTTTTCTTCTGCGGCATCAGCGATGAACCCGACGTCACGCGATCGGAGAGTTCCACGAAGCCCGCTTCACCGGTATTAAAGAAAATCAGGTCTTCCGCAAAGCGCGACAGGTGAACCATGCCGATAGACGCGTCGGACAGCAGTTCCAGCACATGGTCGCGATCGGACACGCTGTCCAGACTGTTACGCGTCGCCGAGGCAAAGCCCAGCCAGCCTGCCAGCTGTTCACGGTCGATTTCGTACGCCGTACCCGCCAGCGCACCGCAGCCTAACGGGCTGACGTCCAGACGCTTGAGCGCATCCTGCAATCGGCTCTCATCACGCGCCAGCATTTCCACATACGCCAGACACCAGTGAGCAAACGTCACCGGCTGCGCGCGTTGCAGATGAGTGTACCCCGGCATGACGGCATCCTGATTATTCTGCGCCGTCTCTACCAGCGCGCTTTGTAACTGACGGTTAGCAGACAGCAGCTCGGTGACCGTATCTTTGCACCATAGCTTCAGGTCGGTCGCAACCTGGTCGTTACGACTGCGCCCGGTGTGCAGCTTTTTACCCAACTGGCCGACTTTATCGATCAGTTTGCCTTCCACCCAGCTGTGAATATCTTCCGCGTCGCTTTCCAGAATCTGCTGCGGATTCACCCGAACCTCTTCCAGCAGCGCGCTAAGCACCTCTTCCAGTTGCAGTTGCTCATCCGCAGTCAACACCCCAACCGTGACCAGAGCTTTGGACCAGGCCACAGAGCCGACGATATCCTGCTCGGCCAGGCGGTAATCAAAGCGCAATGAGTCATTAAACTGTTTGAACCGTTGATCCGCTGCCTGTGTAAAACGCCCACCCCAAAGTGCCATAACATGCTTCCTTAATATCTTGAATTTCAACGCCGGATAGCGCTTAGCTTATCCGGCCTACAGGTTCGGTTCACCCAGGCCCGATAAGGCGTGGCCGCCATCGGGCACAAAATAGTTTAAGCCAGAATACGCGTACCGATCGGTGTACCGTTAAACAACGCCGGAAGCTGCTCAGCATGACGCCAGGAGGCGATATCCACCGGGCGCCCCAGCGTGCGGGCGGCATCCAGCGCCGCATTCACCTTCACAATCATGCCGTCGGTAATAATGCCCTGATCGATCAGCTGTTCCGCTTTGGCCGCCGTCATCTCGGCAATACGCTGACCTTTGCCATCCAGAATACCGCTTACATCAGAAAGCAGGATCAGATCCGCCCCCAGCGTTGCCGCCAGCGCCGTCGCCGCCTGATCGGCATTGACGTTCATCAGTTGCCCTTCTTCGGTCACGCCAATGGAACTGACCACCGGCAAGAAGCCGCCTTCCAGCAGCGTGTTAATCAGCTTAGGCGAACCCGGCTGCGCCAGTCCAACGTGGCCCAGCTCTTCATCGAGCTGAGTCACTTTTACGCTATCGCCGTCGCCGAGATACAGGCCAACGGACGCGATATGGTGTTTTTTCGCCCACGCCAGCAAGGTTTTATTGGCGGTTCCCGCCAGCGCGCCGGTGATGATGTCGATCTGATCGGCGGGCGTCACGCGCAGGCCATTTTTCTTTTTCACCGGCAAATTTAACTGTTTCATCAGCTCATCCACAACGCAGCCGCCGCCGTGCACGATAATCAGCGGACGCTGATGCGACTCGCGGTAATTGACCAGCGCGGTAAACAGACGCTCCAGCGCCTCTTCGCTATCCAGTAATACGCCGCCCAGCTTGATAATTAATGGATTCATCATTGCACCCTTAAATAAGAGACTGCGTTTCAGCAAAGCCGAAACGGATATTTGCGCACTGCACTGCCTGCGCCGCTGCGCCTTTCAACAGGTTATCTTCGGTCGCCACCACGATCAGGTGCTCGCCCTGAACGGCAAAGCCAATATCGCAGAACGGCAGCCCGACCACATTCTTCAGCGCCGGAACGCCCTTGTCATATAGCCGCACCAGCGGCTTGTCGCCATACGCCTGCTGCAACGCTTGCGCCACCTGAGTATGGGTAACGCCAGCTTTCAGGCGGCAGGTGATCGTTTCCAGAATCCCGCGCGGGAAGTTCCCCAGATGCGGCGTGAAAATAACCTCTGCCCCCAGATGGGTGGCGATTTCCGGCTGATGACGATGGGTAAAGACACCATACGGTTGCAGGCTGACTTCACAGAAACTGTTCGAAAGCGCCGCCTTACGCCCGGCGCCGCTCACGCCGCTGGTTGCGTTAATGACCGGCCACTGGTTGAGATCCAGCAGGCCTGCGTCAATCAGCGGTTTTAACGACAATTGCGCCGCCGTCGGATAGCATCCCGGCACCGCAATCAGATTCGCTTCTTTTAGCTTGTTCGCGCTCCACTCCGCCAGGCCATACACCGCCTGTTCCAGCAGCTCAGGGTGCTGATGGGTAAAGCCATAATATTTTTCGTAGAAGGCGCTATCATTAACCCGGAACGCACCGGAGAGATCAAACACAACGCAGCCCGCATTCAGGAACTGCGGGGCCAGGTCGTGGCTCACTTCATGCGCGGTGGCGAGAAACACCACATCCACCCCGCCGCTGAACTCGCTAATATCAGACATTGGCTGCAATGGCAGATCGACAATGCCTTTTAACTGCGGATGTAAATCAGAGATTAGCTTTCCTGCATCATTGCTTTGCGCTGAGACGGTTAAAGCGGTTATGGTCATATCAGGATGACGATTTACATAGGTCACAAGCTCTGCGCCAGCGTAACCGCTGGCACCCACAATCAGCGTATTCAACATCGGGGCTGTTCACCTTCTTATGTCTGGTTGCCTGGTTAAGCCGTAACAACTTCACCTTACAGTTGGTGGGTTTTCTTACGCTCAACGTTAATGTATTTTTATTCACAAATAATGCATGAATATTGATACTATCATGACCCGAGGTGTGTCAACAATGAAAAACACTTTACCGCCATTTATCGAGATTTACCGCGCTCTGATTGCCACACCGTCGATTAGCGCTACCGAAGAAGCGCTCGATCAAAGTAATGCGTCTTTAATCACTCTGCTGGCAGACTGGTTTAAAGATCTGGGCTTCAAGGTTGAGGTTCAGGCAGTCCCCGGTACGCGCAATAAATTCAATATGCTGGCAAGCACCGGACAGGGTGCTGGCGGTTTGTTGCTGGCGGGCCATACCGATACCGTTCCCTTTGACGACGGACGCTGGACGCGCGATCCGTTCACGCTGACCGAGCACGATAACAAGCTCTACGGGCTGGGTACGGCGGACATGAAAGGCTTCTTTGCTTTTATCCTCGATGCCCTGCGTGACGTGGATGTGACGACGCTGAAAAAACCGCTGTATATTCTGGCTACCGCCGATGAAGAGACCAGCATGGCGGGCGCGCGCTATTTCGCTGAAACCACCGCCCTGCGCCCGGACTGCGCGATCATCGGTGAACCAACGTCCCTGCAACCGGTGCGTGCGCACAAAGGCCACATTTCAAACGCCATCCGCATTCTGGGGCAATCGGGCCACTCCAGCGATCCGGCGCGCGGGGTTAACGCCATTGAGCTGATGCACGACGCCATTGGCCGCATCATGCAGCTGCGCGATGACCTGAAAGAACGTTATCACTACGCGGCGTTTACCGTTCCTTATCCGACATTAAACCTGGGCCACATTCACGGTGGCGACGCCGCGAACCGTATCTGCGCCTGTTGCGAGTTGCATATGGATATTCGCCCGCTGCCGGGCATGACGCTGAACGATCTCAACGGATTGCTCAACGATGCGCTGGCGCCCGTGAGCGAACGCTGGCCGGGCCGTCTGACGGTGTCCGAACTGCATCCGCCGATTCCCGGCTACGAATGTCCGCCTGACCACCAACTGGTGGAAGTGGTCGAGAAACTGCTGGGCGCGCAAACCGAAGTGGTGAACTACTGCACCGAAGCGCCGTTTATCCAGACCTTGTGCCCAACGCTGGTGCTTGGCCCGGGTTCGATTAATCAGGCGCACCAGCCGGATGAATATCTGGAAACGCGTTTTATCAAGCCAACCCGCGAGCTGATTACGCAGGTTGTCCATCATTTCTGCTGGCATTAACTGCTTATCACCTCGCTAACCCTTTAGTGGTAAGCGAGGTGATTTATTAACATTTCCATAAGCAACGCTTATTTGATTCGATGTGAATTAAATTACGTAAATTCCCGTCATTTATTCGTTTGCTGAACCGATTTCGCAGCAATTGACGTCAGGTGTTTTACGTGGCTTTATAAAGATAAGAAGTGATGTAAAAAATTAAAGTCCGAAAGATTTCACGTTGCAGCCAACGCCGCTGTGACGCGAAAGATACAGGACATATTCAAAACAGATGGGGTGTCTGGGATCATATGAACGAACAATATTCCGCGTTGCGTAGTAATGTCAGTATGCTCGGCAAAGTGCTGGGAGAAACCATCAAGGATGCGCTGGGAGAGAACATTCTTGATCGCGTAGAAACAATCCGTAAGCTGTCTAAATCATCTCGCGCTGGCAATGAAGCGAATCGCCAGGAGTTGCTCACCACGCTACAGAATCTGTCCAACGACGAGCTGCTGCCTGTTGCCCGCGCGTTTAGTCAGTTCCTGAACCTGGCCAATACCGCCGAGCAGTACCACAGCATTTCGCCGCAGGGCGAAGCTGCCAGCAACCCGGAAGTGATTGCCCGCACCCTGCGTAAACTGAAAGATCAACCCAATCTCGACGAAGCCACCATCAAAAACGCGGTGGAGTCGTTATCTCTGGAACTGGTACTGACCGCACACCCTACCGAGATCACTCGCCGCACGCTGATTCACAAAATGGGTGAAGTCAACGCCTGTCTGAAGCAGCTTGATAACAAAGAGATCGCGGATTACGAACGTAATCAGCTCATGCGCCGTCTGCGCCAGCTGATCGCCCAGTCCTGGCATACGGATGAAATCCGTAAAAACCGCCCAAGTCCGGTCGACGAAGCCAAATGGGGCTTTGCGGTGGTTGAAAACAGCTTGTGGGAAGGGGTGCCAAACTATCTACGTGAGTTGAACGAACAACTGGAAGAACATCTGGGCTACAAACTGCCGGTGGATTTTGTTCCGGTGCGTTTCACCTCCTGGATGGGCGGCGACCGTGACGGCAACCCGAACGTAACGGCTGATGTCACCCGCCACGTTCTCCTGTTGAGCCGCTGGAAAGCCACCGATCTGTTCCTGAAAGATATTCAGGTTCTGATTTCTGAGCTGTCGATGGTCGACGCCACGCCGGAACTGCTGGCGCTGGTCGGCGAAGAAGGCGCATCAGAACCTTACCGCTACCTGATGAAAAGCCTGCGTTCCCGCCTGATGGCGACGCAAGCCTGGCTGGAAGCGCGTCTGAAAGGCGAGAAACTGCCGAAACCCGCTGGCCTGCTGACGCAAAACGAGCAGCTGTGGGAGCCGCTGTACGCCTGTTATCAGTCTCTGCAAGCGTGCGGCATGGGCATCATCGCCAATGGCGAACTGCTTGATACCCTGCGCCGGGTGAAATGCTTTGGCGTGCCGCTGGTGCGCATCGATATTCGCCAGGAGAGCACCCGCCATACCGAAGCGCTGGGCGAGCTGACGCGTTATCTGGGCATCGGCGATTATGAAAGCTGGTCCGAAGCCGATAAACAGGCTTTCCTGATCCGCGAACTCAACTCCAAGCGTCCGCTGCTGCCTCGTCAGTGGGAACCGAGCGACGACACCCGCGAAGTGCTTGAGACCTGTCAAGTGATTGCCGAAGCGCCGCTGGGTTCCATCGCCGCTTACGTTATCTCTATGGCGAAAACGCCGTCCGACGTGCTGGCCGTGCATCTGTTGTTGAAAGAAGCCGGAATTAGCTTTGCCATGCCGGTTGCGCCGCTGTTCGAAACGCTGGACGACCTGAACAACGCCGACGCGGTAATGACTCAGTTGCTGAATATCGACTGGTATCGCGGCTTTATTCAGGGCAAACAGATGGTCATGATTGGCTACTCTGACTCGGCGAAAGACGCAGGCGTAATGGCCGCCTCCTGGGCGCAGTATCAGGCTCAGGACGCGCTGATCAAAACCTGTGAAAAAGCCGGAATTGAACTGACGCTGTTCCACGGTCGCGGCGGTTCCATTGGCCGTGGCGGCGCGCCTGCTCATGCGGCGCTGCTTTCCCAACCGCCGGGCAGCCTGAAAGGCGGCCTGCGCGTGACCGAACAGGGTGAGATGATCCGCTTTAAGTACGGCCTGCCTGAAGTCACCATCAGCAGCCTGTCCCTGTACACCGGCGCGATTCTGGAAGCCAACCTGCTGCCGCCGCCGGAGCCGAAAAATTCGTGGCGTCATATCATGGACGAGCTGTCCGTGATCTCCTGCGACCTGTATCGCGGCTATGTCCGCGAGAATAAAGACTTCGTCCCGTACTTCCGTTCCGCAACGCCAGAACAGGAACTGGGCAAGCTGCCGCTCGGTTCGCGCCCGGCAAAACGTCGCCCGACAGGCGGGGTTGAATCCCTGCGCGCCATTCCCTGGATCTTCGCCTGGACGCAAAACCGCCTGATGCTCCCGGCCTGGCTGGGTGCGGGCACTGCGCTGCAAAAAGTCGTTGAAGATGGCAAGCAAAGCGAACTGGAAGCCATGTGCCGCGACTGGCCGTTCTTCTCCACGCGCCTCGGCATGCTGGAGATGGTGTTCTCTAAAGCCGACCTGTGGCTGGCGGAATACTACGATCAACGCCTGGTCAAAAAAGCGCTGTGGCCACTGGGTGAAGAGTTACGCAACCTGCTGGCAGAGGACATCAAAGTGGTGCTGGCGATTGCCAACGATTCCCATCTGATGGCCGACCTGCCGTGGATTGCCGAGTCTATCCAGTTAAGGAATGTGTATACCGACCCACTGAACGTGTTGCAGGCGGAACTTTTACACCGTTCCCGTCTTGCAGAAGAGCAAGGCAAAGATCCAGACCCGCGCGTCGAGCAGGCGCTGATGGTCACGATTGCGGGCGTGGCTGCGGGGATGCGTAATACCGGCTAACCCACACGCATCGTCATATCCCCTCTCGCCCGCCCGGGCGAGAGGGCTTTGAAATATTTCTGTAATAATCGCCTGTTTTTCAATATATTCCTGCCTGCGTTTTGTTCACTCTGCTGAATACGCCATCAACAAGAATAGGTCACTGGCATCGCCATACTTAAGGTTCTCTTAATGATTTGTCGCTACGTTGGCGACTCGAATAAAAACAGGCTTCATATATGTTCTTCACACACACATCTGCTAAACCTTCGTTTAGCTGGAAAGCCCTTGGCTGGGCGCTACTCTATTTTTGGTTCTTCTCTACATTACTTCAGGCCGTTATTTGCATCAGCGGCTATAGCGGCACCAACGGGCTGCGTGATTCACTGCTTTTCAGTTCGCTCTGGCTGATCCCGGTATTTTTATTTCCCCGTCATACCCGCGCGATTGCCGCCGCTATTGGCGTTGTACTCTGGGCCTCTTCGCTGGCGGCGCTCAGTTATTATGTCATTTACGGGCAGGAATTCTCGCAAAGCGTTCTGTATGTCATGTTTGAAACAAACGCGAACGAAGCCAGCGAGTACTTGAGCCAGTATTTCAGTCTGAAGATTATCCTTATCGCCCTGGCCTATACCGCCGTGGCAATCCTGCTGTGGACGCGTTTAAAGCCCATATATATTCCCGCGCCGTGGCGCTGGTTAGTCTCCTTTGCATTGTTATACGGCCTTATTCTGCATCCGATCGCCGTCGGGACGTTTATCAAACATAAGCCGTTTGAGCAGACATTAGGCGGCCTCGCCTCGCGTATGGAACCCGCTGCGCCGTGGCAGTTTATCAATGGCTATTATCAATATAATCAGCAACTCACGTCGCTGAATAGCCTGCTTAACGAGAACAACGCGCTGCCTCCGTTAACGAATTTTAAAGATAACTCCGGTGATGCGCCGCGTACGTTAGTGCTGGTTATCGGCGAGTCAACCCAGCGTGGTCGCATGAGTCTGTACGGTTATCCGCGTGAAACCACGCCAGAGCTGGACGCGTTGCATAAAAGCGATCCGGGTCTGACCGTATTCAATAACGTCGTCACCTCCCGGCCATACACGATTGAAATTCTGCAACAGGCGCTGACCTTCGCCAATGAAAAGAACCCGGATCTGTATCTGACGAAACCGTCGCTGATGAACATGATGAAACAGGCAGGTTATAAGACGTTCTGGATCACCAATCAGCAGACGATGACCGCGCGTAATACGATGCTGACCGTATTCTCGAAACAGACCGACAAGCAGTTTTATATGAATCAACAACGTACTCAAAGCGCGCGGGAATATGACACCAACGTTCTGGCGCCCTTTAAAGACGTGATGGCCGACCCGGCGCCGAAGAAATTTATTATCGTTCACCTGCTGGGAACACATATCAAATACAAATTCCGCTACCCGGAGAATCAGGGAAAATTTGACGGTCAAACCGATCATATCCCTGCGGGCGTGAGCGAAGACGAACAGGATATTTATAACGATTACGATAACGCGAATCTGTATAACGACCATGTCGTCGCCAGCCTGATTAAGGACTATAAAGCGACTGACCCGAACGGTTTTCTGCTCTACTTCTCCGATCACGGTGAAGAAGTGTATGACACGCCGCCGCACAAAACGCAGGGACGTAACGAAGACAACCCTACGCGTCATATGTATACGGTGCCGTTCCTGTTATGGACGTCAGAAAAGTGGCAGGCCGCACACCCGCGCGATCTCTCTGCGTATGTTGATCGCAAATACAGCAGCTCTGAACTTATCCATACCTGGTCCGACTTAGCGGGGCTGACCTACGACGGGTTCGACCCGACGCGCTCCGTCACCAGCCCGCAGTTCAAGGCGATCACGCGCTGGATTGGCAACCCGTATAAGAAAAACGCGTTGATTGATTACGATACCCTGCCTTACGGGGATCATGTCGGGAATCAGTAACGGCATCGCCGGATGGCGCTGACGCTTATCCGGCCTGCAAAATGCATAACCCGTGTACCGCCATCCGGCAATTATCGCTTGAGGCGGTTTACGTTCAACGTTACTGTTTCCTCTGTCTGCGCTCTGCAAGGTATCAACATGTATCACGACGTCAGCCACCTTCTCTCCCGTCTGATTAACGGCCCTATGGCGCTGCGGCAGGTTTTTTTCGCCAATACCAGCGGTACGGCGCCCGAACTGGCGTATCAGGTTGATTTTCCACGCCTGGAGATTGTGCTGGAGGGAGAGTTCACCGATACAGGCATCCCGGCCGCGCCCGTGACGCTCATCGCTGGCGACGTTCTGTATGTTCCGGCAGGCAGCTGGAACTTCCCGCAGTGGCAAACGCCCGTCACCACGCTCAGCATCCTGTTTGGCAAGCAGCAATTAGGTTTCAGCGTTGTTCACTGGGACGGCAAACAATATCAGAATCTTGCGAAGCAGCATGTTGCACGTCGAGGCCCACGTATTGGCTCCTTCCTGCTGCAAACGCTCAATGAAATGCAGATGCAGCCGCAGGAACAGCAGACGGTCCGATTAATTGTCGCCAGCCTGTTGAGCCACTGCCGCGACCTGCTGGGTAGCCAAATCCAGACGGCGTCACGGAGTCAGGCGCTTTTTGAAGCGATTCGCAGCTATATCGATGAGCGTTACGCTTCCCCGCTCACCCGCGAATCGGTGGCGCAGGCGTTTTATATTTCGCCAAACTACCTTTCTCATCTGTTTCAAAAAACAGGCGCTATAGGCTTTAACGAATATCTGAATCACACACGGCTGGAACACGCGAAAACGCTGCTGAAGGGTTACGATCTGAAAGTCAAAGAAGTGGCTCACACCTGTGGATTTGTCGACAGCAACTATTTCTGCCGCCTGTTTCGTAAAAATACGGAGCGTTCTCCGTCAGAATATCGTCGGCAGTACCACAGCCAGTTGACGGAAAAGAAGGCTACTCCAGAATAAGATGCGTATGCTGCGGCGCGGTGAGCAGTTTACGCACGGCGCTCATCACCCGCTGAGGTTCGCGAAGAAAGGCGTTAATTCCTGACTGAACATACCGACACTGAACAAAACGCTCCGCGCCCGCCAGTTCAATATCCGTAATCAGCAACACAACATCCGCCCGGTTGATATCCTCCTCCGTTAAGCGATTTTCCGTGCCCAGCGCTCCCTGGGTTTCAATTTTAATGTTCCATTTTTCCTGCTGGCAGAGCTTCTCCAGGCGTTCGGCGGCCATATAGGTATGCGCCACGCCGCTGACGCAGGCGGTAACGGCAACCAGATAGCGTACAGTTGAGACTGTCATATTAACCTCCCACAGTGACCAGAAACCCGGCTCGCTCTGCCAACGCCTGCATTTCCGCCACCTCTTGCGGCGAGGGTACAGGCACATCTTTCATTGCCCACGGCTGCCCAAGCAGACGGTATTTCGCTTCACCATACTGATGAAACGGTAGCAGGTGCACCTGATTAATCCCTGACGATAGCAACACTGCTAACGCTCGCTGCATATTCTCAACGTTGAGCGTGTAGCCCGGAATCAACGGCAAACGGGGGATGACCGTAATCCCCTCGTTTACCAGTAAACGCAGGTTATCCAGCACGCGTGGTAAATTCATTTTGACCACCTCATGCGCCCGGTGCGGCTCCATAATCTTTAAATCAAACAGCACTTCATCGCACACTTTAGCCAGCGGTAGCAACCGGCTGGCAGGCGCATCGCCTGCGGTTTCAATCGCGCAGGAAATGCCGAAACGTCGCAGACGTTGCAAAAATCGTGTGGCAAACGCCGCCTGCATTAATACTTCACCGCCAGAAAGCGTGACGCCGCCGCCGGAGGTGCGAAAAAAGAGTTCGTCTTTCATCACCTCGCGTTCCAGTTCATCCAGCGTAATATCGCGCCCGATACGTTCAAACGCCCCGGAAGGGCATTCATCCGCATCACGCAAGCAGGGCGAGCAGTGCAGACATTTACTCTCCCGCCGCACCGTTTCGATGCGTGGCGAAATAGACTCTGGATTGGCGCACCACGGACAGGTATGCGGGCAGCCTTTAAAAAAGACCACCGTACGAATTCCCTGCCCGTCATTCAACGAATAACGCTGAATGTTGAAAATACGTGCGACATCATCAGCGCTCGTTTCCAGATTCTTACAGCTGATGCGCGGTGCGGCGAATGATGTCATCCTGGATCTCCTTCGACAGCTCGACAAAGAAGGCACTGTAACCCGCCACGCGCACCACCAGCCCGGCGAAATCCTGCGGGCGCAATTGCGCTTCACGCAACGTATCCGCATTCAACACGTTAAACTGAATATGCTGTAGCTTAAGCTGGGTAAAGGCGCGCAGAAAATCCGCCAGTTTGCGCAAGCCGGCCTCACCTTCCAGCGTCGCGGGCGTAAACTTCACGTTGAGCAGCGTACCGTTAGAAAGCAGCGTGTTATCCAGTTTACTTACTGATTTCAGCACCGCCGTCGGCCCCTGCATATCCTGGCCGAGCATTGGCGACAACCCACCGTCTGCCAGCTGTTCCCCGGCAAAACGGCCATCCGGCGTCGCCCCCACCACTGAACCCAGCGGCACATGCGCGGAGACGGTGTATGAACCCGGTGTAAATTGCCCACCGCGCGGGTTCTGGTATTTCTCCACCTCTTTACAGTAATGGCGCAGCAGTTCAGCGCTGATGTTATCCACATCATCAATATCATTACCGTATTTCTCGAAGCGGTTAATCAGCCGGGCACGGATTCGCTCACCTTCCGGCGTCGCAAAGTTCGCCTTTAACACCGCCAGCAGTTCATCGAAACGTAAACGTTGCTGATCAAATACCAGCCCTTTTAACGCGTGCAGGGAGTCGCTCAGATTAGCAATGCCAATCCCCTGTACGCCAGAGAAGTTATAACGCGCGCCGCCATCGGTAATATCACGGCCTTTATCCAGGCAGTCGCTGATAAACGAGGAAAGCAGCGGCACCGGTGCCCAGTCACGGTGGCCGATATCGCAAATATTACTGCCTTCCACCATCAGCGTAATGTAATGGCTGATTTTGGCGCGAATATGCGCCAACAGATCTTCGTACGTCAGCGCGTGGTTTCCTTCATTCTCATACAGGCTGATTTCCATCACTTTCAGCAGGTTGAACATGGCGATGTCATGCAGGCCGTAGGTTCTGCCCGGAATCGACAGCTCCACACACCCCACTACCGCGTAATCACGGGCGTCCTCCAGCGAAACACCCCGGTTCAGGAACGCAGGCACAACCACTTCATCATTAAAGATCTGCGGAATACCGGTGCCGAGGCGAATCGTCTCCGCTGTTTTCATCAGGAAGGGCGTGTCAATCAGCGCATTGGTACGCACGCCAAGGTTCGGCTGCGGCAACTGCACATTCTGGTACGCGTCAAGACAGAGAAAAGAGAGCACGTTCACCGCACTGCGTCCGTTCTCCGTCAATCCCCCAAGCAATGCAGTGTAACCGGTCGGGAATCCGGCAAAATAGCGTGCGCTGCTGGTCGAACGTAACAGCACGATGTCGTTACATTTTACCCACAGCGATTCGAGGAGTTCTTTTAAAAATGCCGGGTCTTCGCCCTGGCTCAGCGATGCCTGATAAAACGGCAGCATATACTGGTCAAAACGCCCCAGCGAGAGCGAGCTGGCGTTAGACTCATATTGCAGAATGATGTTCATGTACCAGAACAGCTGGCACGCTTGCCAGAAGGTTTGCGGCTTGTACTGCATGTTATGTCGGGAGTTCGCGGCAATGGTGAGCAACTCCTGACGCCGACGCGCATCCAGGCAGCTTTCCGCCATTTTCTCCGCCAGCATCGCGTAACGCAGAATGTGGCCTTGCGAAGCCTCCAGCAGAAGCAACGCCGCCTGGTAAAAGTGATTGTCCGGCTGCTGCTGGCAGTGTTGCCGCACTTGCGCCACCAGTTCGCCCAGACCGTGATTCAACAGCCGCGGGTAATCAATAATAATGTGCCCCTGCCCTTTATCCGTCTGGTTAACGCTAAAAATCTGCGTGCTGACGGCGGCTTTCACGTCATCGGTCATCTGGCCGTTGATGAAATCCTTCATCGACCGTTTTTCCCAGTACGGGAACAGCACCTCGCGGTAGAGGCGCTTATCGTCCTCGCTGATGTCAAAACGGTCCTGCGGACGCGTCGGGAACTGTTCTAACTCGTTAAGTAACCAGTACGGGTCCATTTCCGGCGACATAATCCCCGCCCGCGGTTTCACCGTGCGGTTCCCGGCAATCAACTCCTCATCACGAATCGAAATTTCAACATGCTCAAGGATATACGCCGTCGCTTTAGCACGACGCAATATGACCGGCTCTCCCTCTGTCTGCTGATAGCTGGCGGTATACAGCTGCGCGCGCTCAAGCGAAATTTCACGGTTATTCTGGAAAAGTGCGGCTTTAAGGCGCTGGGTACGATTCGTCATGAGGAACTCCTGTAGGCAAGCTTGTTGCCGGATGGCGGCGTGAGCGCCTTATCCGGCCTACGGGGATTAACATCGTAGGCCGGATAAGCTTGCGCCATCGGGCATTCTAACGTTAAGCAATTTGCGAAAGATGCGCGTCAATTTTGTTCATAATGGCATCGGCGCGTTTTACCGCATCGCTGATGTTGACGCGGACAATGGTTTTACCCGCAAAGCGTTCCTCAAACTTGATGCCGATATCTTTGGTCAGAATCACCATATCCGCATCCGCCACATCCGCCGCAGTCAGTTCGTTTTCCAGACCAATCGAGCCCTGGGTCTCGACTTTGACTTCCCAGCCTTTCGCTTTGGCCGCGCTTTCCAGCGCTTCGGCCGCCATATAGGTGTGTGCGACACCAGAAGGACATGCTGTTACTGCGATAATCTTCGTCATGGCTCATTCCTCACTTAATTCATCTCAAACTCTAAATCCAGGTCGTCTTCTTTCTCATCAACCTGAGACACTTTCTTACGCGCCAGACTTTTCAGCACGTTAACGCAGATTGCCGTCACTACCGCCCCGACGGCGACTGCCGCGATATAACCCAGCTTGCCTTCCACAACCGGCAGAACAATCAGCCCACCCCAGCCGGCATAACACTGCGCGCCAAACAGCGCAGCCGTTACCGCACCACAGGCAGAGCCAACCATAATGGATGGGATCACGCGCAGCGGATCGGCGGCAGCGAAGGGAATCGCGCCTTCCGTGACCCCAACGCAGCCCATTACCAGCGCAGCTTTACCGGCTTCACGTTCTTCAGAAGAGAAGTTCTTACGACCAACCAGCGTTGCCAGGCCCAGACCCAGCGGCGGAACGCAGATACCCACCGCAGCAATCGCCACCACGCTGTATACGCCCTGCGCCACGCAAATCAGCATGAAGGCGTAGGCCACTTTGTTAATCGGGCCGCCCATATCGAAGGCCAGCATCAGCCCCATGATGACCGCCAGCAGCACGATGCTGCCCTGCTGCATTCCTTGCAGCCATTGGGTCAGGCTGGTGGTTAACGCGCCAACCGGTTCGCCCAACCCCCACATCATGATGCCTGCGGTAATGAAGGTGCCGACGATAGGGATAACGAAGATAGGCATCACCGAGCGCAATACCTTATGCACCGGGATTTTCTTCAGATAATGCACGACGATACCGCCGATAATCCCGGCGATGAGCGCGCCAAAGAACCCGGCGCCAAAGCTGTTGCCCACCCAGGCGCCGATCGCGCAAGGCGCCAGCGCGGAACGTTCAGCAATGGAGTAACCGATATAGGCGGCGAGAAAAGGCACCATCAGCGTCAGCCCTGCGACGCCAATATCAAAAAGCTTCTTGAGATTAGGATCGGTCGCGGCATCGGGAACAGCGCCTTTGCCATACAGCATGACGGAAACCGCCAGCAAGATCCCACCCGCTACGACGAAGGGGATCATATGCGAAACACCGGTCATCAGATGTTGACGGGTGTTTTTCAGGATCTGCACCAACTCTTTCATAAGTCGCTCCCGGGCCGCTTCAGGCCCCTATCCATAACGTTGTTGTGGCAAACAATAGGCAATCCAACGCGGCGCAGACAGTGGATAAAAAGGCCATTTACTGGATTTTTGTAATATCAGTACAAAAATGCGATCCGCCTCATAACTTATCAAACCTCAGAAATAAGATGCCGCATTCCGACTTGTGAAGTGTCTCGCAATTTGACGTGTATGTTACATTTGTCCAGCATTTGGCAGTTTTGTCACATGGCACTATGCGGCAACGCCCTTTTATCCTGTAGCCAGAAAATCGTTATGGGAGAAAGGCAATGGCCCTGATTGTGGAATTTACCTGTGAGCTGCCCAATGGCGTACACGCCCGCCCGGCAAGCCACGTTGAGACGCTGTGCAACACCTTTACCTCACACATTGAGTGGCATAACCTGCGCACCGACCGTAAAGGCAACGCCAAAAGCGCGCTGGCGCTGATTGGCACCGACACGCTGGCAGGCGACGCCTGTCAGTTATTGATTTCGGGTACGGACGAACAGGATGCCCACCAGCGCCTGAGCCAATGGCTGCGCGATGAATTCCCCCTTTGCGATGCGCCTCTGGCGGAGATCAAAAACAGTGAACTGGAGCCGCTTCCAGCATCGCTGACAAACCTGAACCCGCTGTTTTTTCGCGCCCGCGCCGTCTGCACCGGCAGCGCGGGCGGCGTTCTGACGCAGCTCTCCTCGCTGGATCTCAATACGCTCGGCGAACTCCCTGCTGCCAGTGATATAGAGACCGAGCAATCTGCGCTGGATAACGGCTTAACGCTGCTGATAAAGAATATTGCGTTCCGCCAGCTCGACAGCGACGGCGCCACCAGCGCTATTCTGGAAGCCCACCGTTCGCTGGCAGGCGACACTTCCCTGCGCCAACATTTGCTGGCAGGCGTTGCGCGCGGTTTAAGCTGCGCGCAGGCGATAGTCGAAAGCGCCGGGCACTTTTGTGATGAGTTTGCCCGTTCCAGCAGCCGCTATTTACAGGAACGCGCGCTGGACGTACGCGACGTCTGCTTCCAGCTCCTGCAACAAATTTATGGCGAACAACGCTTCCCGGCGCCTGGCAAACTGACCCAACCCACCGTCTGTATGGCCGATGAACTCACCCCAAGCCAGTTCCTCGAACTGGATAAAACGTTCCTCAAAGGCTTGTTGTTAAAAAGCGGCGGTACGACTTCGCACACGGTTATTCTTGCCCGCTCATTCAACATTCCCACGCTGGTTGGCGTGGATATTGAGGCGCTAACGCCGTGGCTGCACCAGACGGTCTATATCGACGGCAACGCCGGTGCGATTGTCGTTGCGCCAGATGAACCCGTCACCCGTTACTACCAACAGGAAGCCCGCGTGCAGGACGCTTTACGCGAGCAACAGCGTATCTGGCTGACCCAACAAGCGCGCACTGCCGACGGTATCCGTATGGAAGTGGCCGCCAACATTGCGCACTCCCTCGAAGCGCAAGCGGCATTCGGCAACGGCGCGGAAGCGGTTGGTCTGTTCCGTACAGAAATGCTGTATATGGACAGAACCAGCGCACCTTGCGAGAACGAGCTGTACAACATTTTTTGCCAGGCGCTGGAGTCCGCACAGGGCCGTAGCATTATTGTGCGCACGATGGATATCGGCGGTGACAAGCCCGTTGATTATCTGAACATTCCTGCGGAAGCCAACCCGTTCCTCGGCTATCGCGCCGTACGCATTTATGAAGAGTACGCCACGCTGTTTACCACGCAGTTGCGATCGATCCTCCGCGCTTCCGCACACGGCAGCCTGAAAATCATGATCCCGATGATCTCCTCAATGGAAGAGATCCTGTGGGTCAAAGAGAAGCTGGCGGAGGCTAAACAGCAGTTACGCAATGAGCACATCCCATTTGATGAGAAGATCCCCCTCGGCATCATGCTGGAAGTGCCATCGGTGATGTTCATCATCGACCAGTGCTGTGAAGAAATTGATTTCTTCAGTATTGGCAGCAATGACCTGACGCAATACCTGCTGGCGGTCGATCGCGACAACGCCAAAGTCACTCGTCACTACAACAGCCTGAATCCGGCCTTCCTGCGCGCGCTGGATTTCGCCGTACAGGCGGTACATCGTCAGGGGAAATGGATTGGCCTGTGCGGTGAACTCGGCGCGAAAGGGTCAGTGTTGCCGCTGCTGGTCGGACTGGGGCTGGACGAGATCAGCATGAGCGCGCCGTCAATTCCTGCCGCTAAAGCGCGGATGGCGCAGCTCGACAGTCGTGCCTGCCGCCAGTTGCTGAATCAGGCGATGGCCTGTCGCACCTCGCTGGAAGTGGAGCATCTGCTGGCGCAATTCCGCATGACCCAGCAGGACGCGCCGCTGGTCACCGCCCAGTGCATCACGCTTGATAGCGACTGGCGCAGCAAAGAAGAGGTGATCAAGGGGATGACCGACAACCTGCTGCTGGCAAGCCGCTGTCGCTACCCGCGCAAGCTGGAGGCCGACCTGTGGGCGCGTGAAGCCGTGTTCTCCACCGGGTTAGGGTTTAGCTTCGCCATTCCACACAGCAAATCTGAACACATTGAGCAGTCCACCATCAGCGTAGCGCGTCTGAAAGCGCCGGTACGCTGGGGCGATGACGATGCGCAGTTCATCATCATGCTGACACTCAACAAACACGCCGCAGGCGACCAGCATATGCGCATTTTCTCACGCCTGGCCCGCCGTATTATGCACGAAGAATTCCGCAACGCGCTGGTCAACGCCGCATCTGCCGAGGCAATTGCCAGCCTGTTGCAACATGAACTTGAACTCTAAGAGGGAGCAAAATGGAACTCTATCTGGATACCGCGAACGTCGCGGAAGTCGAACGTCTGGCGCGCATCTTCCCTGTTGCTGGCGTCACCACCAACCCAAGCATTGTGGCGGCGAGTAAAGAATCCATCTGGGATGTACTGCCTCGCCTGCAAAAAGCCATCGGCGAAGAGGGAACGCTATTTGCCCAGACGATGAGCCGCGATGCGCAAGGAATGGTGGAAGAAGCCAAACGCCTGAGCAATGCCATTCCTGGTATTGTGGTGAAGATTCCGGTCACTGCCGAAGGTCTGGCGTCGATCAAACAGCTCAAAAAAGAAGGTATTACGACGCTGGGAACGGCTGTCTACAGCGCAGCGCAGGGCTTGCTGGCGGCGCTGGCAGGCGCAAAATACGTCGCCCCGTATGTCAATCGGGTTGATGCCCAGGGCGGCGACGGCATCCGTATGGTGCAGGAACTGCAAACCTTGCTGGAGATGCATGCGCCGGGCAGCATGGTACTGGCCGCCAGCTTTAAAACGCCGCGTCAGGCGCTGGATTGCTTACTCGCAGGATGCGAAGCAATCACCCTTCCTTTAGATGTAGCTCAACAAATGCTCAATACCCCTGCGGTAGAGTCAGCTATAGGGAAGTTTGAGCAAGACTGGAATAACGCATTTGGCCACATCAACCTGTGAGGGAAATAAAGTATGGATCACATTATTCAATCTCCTGGTAAATACATCCAGGGTGCAGATGTCATCACACGTCTTGGAGAATATCTCAAACCCCTGGCCAAACGCTGGCTGGTGGTCGGAGACAAGTTTGTCTTAAATTTTGCCCAATCCGCGCTGGAGAAAAGCTTCCAGGATGCCGGACTGGCTCTGGAAATCGCGCCATTTGGCGGCGAATGTTCGCAAAATGAAATCGATCGTCTGCGTATCGTCGCAGATAAAGCGCAGTGCGGCGCCGTTCTCGGCATCGGCGGCGGCAAAACGCTGGATACCGCGAAAGCGCTGGCCCACTTTATGGATGTCCCGGTCGCTATCGCGCCGACCATCGCCTCTACCGATGCCCCCTGTAGCGCGCTTTCCGTGATCTACACCGATGCAGGCGAGTTTGAACGCTATCTGATGCTGCCGCGTAACCCGAATATGGTGATTGTTGATACCAAAATTGTCGCGGGCGCGCCCGCACGTCTGCTGGCTGCCGGTATCGGCGATGCGCTGGCGACCTGGTTTGAAGCGCGCGCCTGTTCACGCAGCGGCGCGACCACGATGGCGGGCGGCAAGTGTACACAGGCGGCGCTCGCGCTGGCGGAGTTGTGCTATAACACGCTGATCGAAGAGGGCGAAAAGGCCATGCTGGCGGCTGAGCAGCATGTCGTCACGCCGGCGCTGGAACGCGTGATTGAAGCCAACACTTACCTGAGCGGCGTCGGTTTTGAAAGCGGCGGTCTGGCGGCGGCGCATGCCATACATAACGGCCTGACGGCGATTCCAGACGCGCATCACTACTATCACGGTGAGAAAGTGGCGTTCGGCACGCTGACGCAACTGGTACTGGAAAACGCGCCGGTTGAAGAGATCGAAACCGCTGCGGCGTTGTGCCATTCCGTTGGCCTGCCGATCACGCTGGCGCAACTGGATATTAAGCAGGATATTCCGGCGAAGATGCGCACGGTGGCGGAAGCCTCCTGCGCGGAAGGCGAAACCATTCACAACATGCCTGGCGGCGCCACGCCGGATCAGGTTTACGCCGCCCTGCTGGTTGCCGACCAGTACGGTCAGCGTTTCCTGCAAGAGTGGGAATAACGGTCAGGAGAGACAAAAAGCCCGCAGATCGTGCGGGTTTTTTTATTTGCCGGATGGCGCTGACGCTCATCCGGCCTACACATTTTACTGAGATGGCTTACAGCAGATCGAAACGATCCAGGTTCATCACTTTCACCCATGCCGCGACGAAATCCTTCACGAATTTCTCACGCGCATCGCTGCTGGCGTAAACTTCCGCCAGGGCACGCAGTACCGAGTTAGAACCGAATACCAGGTCTGCGCGGGTCGCCGTGAATTTCACCTCACCGCTCAGGCGATCGCGGCCTTCGAACAGCTCTTTCGATTCGTCCGCCGCTTTCCACTCGTTACGCATATCCAGCAGATTCACAAAGAAATCATTGCTGAGTACGCCCGGGCGGTCGGTAAACACGCCATTCTGGCTGCCATCAAAGTTAGCGCCCAGAACGCGCATCCCACCCACCAGCGCCGTCATCTCCGGCGCGGTCAGCGTCAGTTGCTGCGCTTTATCAATCAGCAGTGACTCGGTGGTCGACACATCAAGCCGTGCGCGATAGTTACGGAAGCCGTCTGCGATCGGTTCGAGAAGCTCAAACATCTCGATATCCGTCTGATCCTGACGTGCATCCACACGGCCCGGCGCGAACGGCACGCTGATGCTGACGCCCGCCGCACTTGCTGCCTGCTCCACACCGACAACGCCCGCAAGGACGATGATATCGGCCAGAGACGCCTTCCCGGACGATTTCTGAATCTCTTCCAGAACCGGCAGAACGCGCGCCGCAGCGGCGTTCACATCCCAGTCTCGCTGCGGCGCTAAAGCCAGGCGAGCGCCGTTAGCGCCGCCACGTTTATCGCCGCCACGGAAGGTTGACGCAGATGCCCATGCAACCGACACCAGTTCGCTGACGGAAAGCCCGGACGCGGCAATCGCGGCCTTCAGGTTGACGATGTCTTCCTGGCTCGGATTAAATACCGGCTGCGGCAGCGGGTCCTGCCAAATCAGATCTTCTTTCGGTACTTCCGGTCCGATATAGCGCGCTTTTGGCCCCATATCCCTGTGCGTCAGTTTGAACCATGCGCGGGCGAATGCTTCGTTAAACGCCTGCGGATCGTTGAGGAAACGGCGGGAAATTTTCTCGAATTCTGGATCGAAACGCAGCGTCAGGTCAGTCACCAGCATGGTGGGTTTACGTTTCTTCGACGGATCGAACGGATCGGGAATGATTTCTGGCGCATCAACCGCTTCGAACTGGATCGCGCCCGCCGGGCTGCGCGTCTGCACCCACTCGTATTTGAACAGGTTTTCGAAGAAGTAATTACTCCACTGGGTCGGCGTCTGCGACCAGACCACTTCCAGACCCGAGGTAATCGCATCGCCGCCTACGCCGCTGCCGTAGTCACTGCTCCAGCCCAGCCCCTGCAATTCAATCGGCGCGGCTTCTGGATCAACGCCAACATGGGACGCCGCCGCCGCACCGTGGGTTTTACCCAGCGTGTGACCGCCGCCAATCAGCGCCACGGTTTCTTCGTCGTTCATGCCCATATTGCCGAACGTCGCGCGGATAGCCGCAGCGGCGGAAAGCGGTTCACCGCTGTGATCCGGCCCTTCCGGGTTAACGTAGATAAGCCCCATTTCGGTGGCGCCCAACGGCGCTTTCGCCAGCGCTTCGGGATGACGGTGCGTCAGCCAGGCTTTCTCATCCCCCCAGTTCACATCAAGATCCGGTTCCCACACATCTTCACGCCCGGCGCCAAAACCGAACGTACGGAAACCGGAGTTCTCCAGCGCCACGTTACCCGCCAGAATAAACAGGTCGGCCCAGGAGATTTTCTGGCCATATTTCTGCTTGATAGGCCACAGCAGACGACGCGCCTTATCCAGGCTGACGTTGTCCGGCCAGGAGTTCAGCGGTGCAAAACGCTGCTGCCCGCGTCCGGCGCCACCGCGCCCGTCGACGGAACGATAAGTGCCCGCGCCATGCCATGCCATACGAATAAACAGACCGGCATAGCTACCCCAGTCCGCAGGCCACCACGGCTGAGAATCGGACAGGAGAGCTTTAAGATCCCCTTTCAGGGCGGAATAGTCGAGTTTGCTAAATTCTTTGCGGTAGTCGAAGTCCTCACCCAGCGGGTTCGAACGGTTGGAGTGCTGATTCAAAAGATCTACACGGAGTTGGTTAGGCCACCAGTCGTGGCTGCTGGTGCCAGCACCCGCGCTACGGTCGTGGCTGCCCTGATGGAAAGGGCACTTCCCGGTAGACAATGAATTATGGGTATCGTCAGACATGCTCATCTATATGCTCCCTCTACAGTGTTATCGTTACGATATACATCACCAACGATAAGATATAGTTGAAATAACCCACAGATTCGATAGCTAATATCTTTTAAATTTATGTATCAGGCGTCAGATCAAAATGTGCATAAAAAAGCCCTCCGAAGAGGGCTAATCATGTTACAGGCCGGGCCGCACACCCAACGTGTGGCAAATGGCGTAACTCATTTCAGCGCGGTTCAGGGTGTAGAAGTGGAAATCTTTCACGCCTTCACGGCTCAGGATCTTCACCATGTCCATCGCGATATTCGCCCCGACCAGCTTGCGGGTTTCCGCATCGTCATCCAGGCCGTCAAACATCTGTGACATCCACGCCGGAATGCGCACGTTAGTCATATCAGCGAATTTCTTCGCCTGCTTAAAGTTGGAGACCGGCAGAATTCCCGGAATAATTTCGACATCAATGCCCGCAGAGACGCAGCGATCGCGAAAACGCAGGTAGCTTTCCACATCGAAGAAAAACTGGGTAATTGCGCGGTTAGCGCCAGCATCGACTTTGCGTTTCAGGTTGAGCAGATCCGCCTGCGCGCTTTTCGCTTCCGGGTGGACTTCCGGGTAAGCGGCGACGGAGATATCAAAATCGGCAACCTCTTTCAGTAAGCTGACCAGGTCAGCGGCATACATATCCGGCTTGCCGCTCCCCGGCGGCAGGTCACCGCGCAGGGCAACAATATGGCGGATACCGTTATTCCAGTAATCCTGGGCAATGGTACGCAGTTCATCGCGGGTGGCGTCGATGCAGGTCAGGTGCGGCGCGGCTTCCAGGCCCGTACGCTCTTTAATGCCTTTGATGATGCTATGCGTACGGTCGCGCTCACCGGAGTTGGCGCCGTAGGTCACGGAGACAAACTTCGGTTTCAGGCTGCTCAGTCGATCGATAGAGTTCCACAAGGTTTGCTCCATTTCACTGGTGCGCGGCGGGAAAAACTCGAACGAAACATTAATCTGACCCTGAACTTCCGCCAGGCTCTGATTCAGGGCTTCCCGCTGGTTGGCGTGAAAAAAGCTCATACCTTACCTCATCAATCGCATGTCATTATATGTTGTGTTGTGAACATCTATCCGTTTAGACGTCTGGATGTAAAAATGACCGAAAAGTGGGATGCCGTCAACAGAAAAATCACTGTTAAAGGTGAGGAATACTCAGACAACGTGAAAAAAATTCAAATCAGTCCGAAATAATGAAGGATTGCATCGCAAGCGTATTTAACCACCGCAACCGTACAGCGTTCTCAGGCAGCATCACCAGCCCGGCACGAATACGTAATTCAGTGTCGCTAAGTGCGCGGAATATCACGCCCTGGCGCTGAATAGCGGCAAACGAGCCCGGGAGCAAACTCAGGCCATCGCCGTGGGCGATTCGCGCGAGCAGCACATCATGTTCCAGCGGTTCTTCAAGGCAGGAGGGGGCGTAACCAGCGCGACGGAAAATGTGCCGGGTGTAGTCAAAAAAGGCCGGATTACGTTCCCGTTTGAACCAGAACAGCGGGCGGTGGTTAAGCGCAGCTAAGGAGAGCGACGTCAGGCTCGCTTCCGGCCAGACGGAGGGTAATGCGGCAATCAACGGTTCTTGCCAGTCGAGCGGCGTGACGGTTAACCCTGTGGCCTCAAGCGGCAGTGCCACTACCGCCGCATCCAGTTTTCCCCGACGCACCTGGCGTACCAGTTCAGGCGAACCATGACGCACAATATGCAGCCTCTCCACACGTGTATTCAGCTGCGCCTCCAGGAGGGCAAAAATCCCCTGCTCAAACGCGGTGCTCAGCCCTAAACGCAGCGATCGCGCGCCGGTTTGCGCCAGTTGATTCAGCGCAGCATACGTTTTGTCCTGCTGCGCCAGCAGCGGGCGGACGATTTCCAGCGCGCGCAGACCCTCATCCGTCAGCGTGAGTCCACGAGTATGACGGACAAAAAGCGTCACCCCCAGGCGTTCTTCAAGCTGGCGAATATGGCGGCTCAGCGGCGGTTGCGACATAAACAGTCGCTGTGCCGCGCGGCTCATATTGTTCTCTTCCGCCACCACGGCAAAGTAGCGTAGCAGGCGGATATCCAGAGAGTGCAGAGGGAATGTTGTCATACCGAAAAAGTATCACGGAAACGGTATTATCCAAATCATTCCGCACCCCCTATCCTCACGCCACAGACTCCAGACAAACGAGGAATACACTATGCATTCAGAACGCTTTATTACCGGTCAGAAAATGCTGCAACAGGTGGATGGCAAGGGTGGCGATGCGGTGATCGAAAGTTTGCAAGACATTGCGCCAGATTTTGCCCGCTATCTGATCGAATTTCCGTTTGGCGATATCTATTCCCGGCCAGGGCTGGATTTACGCAGTCGGGAAATCGCAACCGTCGCCGCGTTAACCGCGCTGGGCAACGCTACGCCGCAGTTGAAGGTACATATTGCCGCCGCGCGACATGTGGGGTTAACGCAGGAGGAAATTATCGAAGTGATAATGCAGATGGCGGTTTATGCCGGTTTTCCGGCTGCGCTGAACGGTCTGTTCGCCGCAAAAGAGGTGTTTGCAACTCGGTGAATCGCCGGGTGGCGGCGTTGCCTTATCCGGCCTACATATTCCGTAGACCAGATAAACGCAGCGCCATCCGGCAACAAACACTACAGCAGCTGCGCCAGGCGGTTGATATCCGACTGAATCGCCCCGGCGGTGACGTCACGACCGGCTCCCGGCCCGCGGATCACCAGCGGATTGTCGCGATACCAGCGGCTTTCGATGGCAAAGACGTTATCGCACGGCAGCAGCGCCGCCAGCGGATGTTCCGGGCGCACCGCTTCAACGCCAACGCGCGCTTTACCGTTGGCGTCGAAACGCGCCACGTAGCGCAGCACCAGCCCCATTTCACGAGCGGCTTCCAGACGCTGTACCATCTGCTCATTCAGCTCATCGCCATTTTCAAAGAAGTGATCGACAGATCCCTCTTCGCAGTGTGTGGGCACCAGCGATTCAACGCGCACCTGGTCCGGTTCGATGTCGTAACCCGCTTCACGCGCCAGAATCACCAGCTTGCGCATCACATCTTTACCAGAAAGGTCAACACGCGGGTCCGGCTCGGTCAGCCCCTGCTGCCAGGCCTGATCCACCAGATCGGTAAACGGTATGGAACCGTCAAATTGCAGGAACAGCCACGACAGCGTGCCGGAGAAGATCCCGCTGATCGACAGAATGGCATCGCCGCTGTCAATCAGATCGCGCACCGTATAGTTGATCGGCAGGCCCGCGCCGACGGTCGCGTTATACAGCCAGTGACGCCCGGTTTTTTCGAACGCGTCGTGGATCTGGCGATATTTATCGCTGGTGCTCGCCCCCGCCAGTTTATTGGCGCTGATGACGTGGAAGCCGTGGCTGGCGAAATCAAGATACTGATCGGCCAGTTGCTCGCTGGCGGTGACATCCAGCACCACCAGATCGTCATACGGGTGAGCGCGCATCCACAGGAACAGCGACTCTTCATCCTGCTCAATCGCTTCGTCGTTGAAGAACGCCAGCGCACGGCTGGCATCCAGCCCTTCGTAGTTCAGCAGGCTGCGACGGCTATCCACCACGCCCGCCAGGACAAATTCAAACCCGGTACGCGCGGAGAGCGTGCTCTGCTCGCGGGCAAACAGCTCCAGCCAGCGGGAACCGATGTTGCCTTTGCCGAACAGCACCAGGCCGATGCGTTTTTCCGCGCGGAAAATAGACTGGTGCAGCCCCTGAATCAGGCTTTCGGTCGGGCCGGTGCGCAGTACGGCCACCAGGCTGATCCCCTCTTCCGACTGCCAGGTAAATTCAACCGGCTGGCCTTTCAGCTGTTGCCAGAAGCGGTGGCAGTGCAGCGGGTTACGGGTGACGCCAGCGCCAACCATCGCGACCAGCGCCAGCCCCTGACGCAGGCGCAATTCGCCCGGCAGGCCCGCTTCATCAAGAATTTTTAATGCGCTATCAGCGACTTCAGAGGTGTAGCAGAATTGCAGCAGATGGCGATCGTTATGCACGCCAACCGCCAGCGGACGCACCTGCGCCCGTTTCAGAATCTGGTCGACGTCTCTCCAGGCCAGTTTAAAGTCCTGGCTGGCGGGCACCTGAAATTCAATCAGGCAGACGTCATCATGGCTGGTGACGATACGCGCCCCGGTGCCGGACGCCAGCACGCGTTCAATGCGCGTGGACCCCTGATCCGGCGTGTAGCTACAGCGCAACTGCAAATCGATATCGCTGCCGGAAACCGGCTGTAGGGTACGGGCGTGCAGAACCGGCGCGGCCAGACGCGCCAGCTCGCTGGCTTCATCCAGACGCAACAGCGGCAGCAGGCAGGCATCTTTCACTTTACGCGGGTCGGCGCTGTAAACCCCAGCCACATCGCTCCAGATGGTGACGCGGGAAACACCCGCCAGCGCGCCAATTTGCGTGGCGGAATAGTCAGAACCGTTACGGCCCAGCAGCACCGTTTCGCCCGCATTGCTGCGACTGATAAAACCGGTAACGACCAGACGTTTGCCCGGATGCTGCACCAGCAGTTGTTGCAGTAACGGGTAAGAGAGACCTTCATCTACCTGCGGCTGCGCGGCGCGTTCAGCGCGTAAAAACTCACGCGCGTCCAGCCATGCCGACGCCAGTCCTTGCTCATTCAGCACTGCGGACATCAGACGCGCAGACCAGATTTCGCCGTGCCCGACGACTTCGGCATAAACGGCATCGGTCACGCCGCTGTCGAGCAGCGCGGCAAGACGCTCCAGATCGCTAATGAAAGCGCTGATCAGACCATCCGCAACGTCGGCGGGAAGCAGCCCGCTGATCAGATCGCTCTGATAGCGGCGTAACGTCTGTTGCACCTGATGCGCGGAGAGGCGGTCGGTCTGGCTTAACTTCAGCCAGCTAATCAACTGGTTGGTGGTACTACCGGCGGCGGAAACAACCATCATATCGTCAGGCTGCGAGTACTCCGCCATAATGCCTGCGACACGCAGATAACATTTCACGTCTGCCAGACTACTGCCACCAAATTTATGCAGTTGACGACCCTTCGCCCCTGCCTGCGCAATCACACTCATGTTTACCCCTTGTTTGCAGCCCGGAAGCCATTTTCCAGGTCGGCAATTAAATCTTCGCCATCTTCAATACCGGTGGAGATACGCAGCAGCGTCTCTGAAATTCCGGCGGCAGCACGCGCTTCTGGCGCCATGCCTGCATGTGTCATCGTTGCGGCGTGGGAGATCAGGCTTTCAACACCCCCTAAGGATTCCGCCAGCGTAAACAACGACAGCCCGCCCAGGAAACGACGCAGCGTCTGCTCATCGCCATCCAGTTCAAAACTCAACATTGCGCCAAAACCTTTTTGCTGGCGCGCGGCAATCTCGTGCCCTTGATTATCCGGCAGCGACGGATGATACAGTTTTTTCACCAGCGGCTGGGTTTGCAGATAGTCCACAATGGCCTGGGCATTGCGCTGAGCCACGTCCATTCGCGGCGCCAGAGTACGCAGCCCACGTAGCAGCAGATAGCTATCAAACGCGCCGCCGGTGACACCAATATTATTGGCCCACCATGCCAGTTCGGTGACAATCTCTGGATCTTTCGCAATCACCACGCCAGCCACCACATCCGAATGGCCGTTTAAATATTTCGTGCATGAATGCAACACCAGATCGGCGCCCAACGCCAGCGGATTTTGCAGCGCAGGGCTTAAAAACGTGTTGTCCACAACGCTCACCGCGCCCGCTTCTCGCGACAGCTGGCAGATTTTCGCAATATCCACCACGCGTAACAACGGATTACTGGGGCTTTCCACCAGCACCAGCTTCGGTTTTTCCGCCAGCGCCGCTTTCAGCGCCTGCTCATCGCCTTGATCGACAAACAGCACGCGATAACAGCCCCGCTTCGCCAGGCTGTCAAACAGGCGATAGCTACCGCCGTAGCAGTCGTGCGGCGCCACCAGCAGATCGCCCGGCTTCAGGAACACGGTCGTCACCAGCAGAATGGCCGACATCCCGGTATTGGTCAGCACCGCGCCCGTACCGCCCTCCAGCTCCGCCAGCGCGCGCTGAACCACATCACGCGTCGGATTTCCACGTCGCGAATAGTCATGGGCGCGAGGTTCATTAAAACCAGTGAAGTTATAGGTGCTGGAAAGGTGAATCGGCGGGACAACGCAACCGTACTGCTCGTCGTCATTTAACCCGCTACGCACTGCGATGGTGGCCTGTTTACGCGTCATGTTGAGAAGTTCCTGGGCTGAATCGGTGAAAAGTCAGGCACCAGAGTAAACATTGTTACAATAGACGTCAATACATCTGGACATCTAAACTTCTTTGCGTATAGATTGAGCAAACTGGAAATAGCCGTTAAAATTATATGCATTAGCGCACATCTACAGACGCTTAACCCGTGTCACGATATCGCCTGTACGGTAAACTATGCGGGATTACGGCCAGGCACGACGATTCTGGCCCTTAACTAATGACGAGAAGATTAAAGGTATCTCATGGCTGAATGGAGCGGCGAATATATCAGCCCATACGCTGAGCACGGTAAGAAGAGTGAGCAAGTCAAAAAGATTACGGTTTCCATTCCTCTGAAGGTGTTAAAAATCCTCACCGATGAACGCACGCGTCGTCAGGTGAACAACCTGCGTCACGCCACCAACAGCGAACTGCTGTGTGAAGCGTTTCTGCATGCCTTTACCGGGCAACCATTGCCGAACGATGAAGACTTGCGTAAAGAGCGCAGTGATGAAATACCGGAAGAGGCCAAAATCATCATGCGTGAACTGGGGATCGACCCGGATACGTGGGAGTATTGATTTTTTTGCCGGATAGCGGCGGAAGGATTCAGTACCGCAGGTACTGATAAGCGTCAACGCCATCAGGCAAAGACAAAAAAAGCGCCTTTCGGCGCTTTTTTCTTTGACAGCAATAACTTATTTGCTGCCCGGGATGCTGAAACGCTTGTTGAAGCGGTCAACACGGCCACCGGTAGCAACATCACGCTGTTTGCCAGTGTAGAACGGGTGGCATTTACCGCACACGTCCAGGTTCAGGTCGTGACCTGCAGTAGAGCGGATTTTGATGACATTACCGCAAGAGCAGTTTGCAGTAATTTCTTCGTATTTCGGGTGAATATCTTTTTTCATGGGGAAACCTCGGTTTAAGGCCGCGTCGCTCTTCCAGCCCTAACGCCAGACACCACGCGATGTTGATAGTATAGGTCGATGATACAAATGTGTATCAAAGGCGGCGAATCATACAGAATTTGACCAGCGTATGCAAACTGATCCGCGCTCCCTCATCACAATGTGTATACTAACCCGCCAGAATTCAAGTCAGCCAGGATGATTACATGCCCGTCGCGCACGTTGCCTTGCCCGTTCCGCTACCCCGCACCTTTGACTATCTCTTGCCAGAAGGCATGACCGTCAAAGCCGGGTGTCGGGTGCGCGTGCCGTTTGGCAAACAGCAGGAACGCGTCGGGATTGTGGTGTCGGTCAGCGAACAAAGCGAACTGCCGCTTAACGAACTGAAAGCGGTCGTTGAGGTACTGGACAGCGAGCCGGTCTTTTCGCCCTCCGTCTGGCGTTTGCTGCTTTGGGCGGCGGATTACTACCACCATCCAATGGGTGACGTTCTGTTTCACGCTCTGCCGATTTTGCTGCGCCAGGGGAAACCCGCCAGCAACGCGCCGATGTGGTACTGGTTCGCCACCGAAGACGGCCACGCTATCGATCTCAATAGCCTGAAGCGTTCGCCTAAACAGCAACAGGCGCTGGCCGCGCTGCGGCAGGGGAAGATCTGGCGCGACCAGGTGGCGGATCTTGAATTTAATGACGCGGCGCTCCAGGCGCTGCGTAAAAAAGGACTGTGCGAGCTGGCGAGCGAAACGCCCGGCTTTAGCGACTGGCGCACCCATTACGCCGTCTGTGGCGATCGGCTGCGTCTCAATACCGAACAGGCCACCGCCGTTGGCGCCATACACAGCGCGTCGGACAGCTTTTCTGCCTGGCTGCTGGCGGGCGTTACGGGTTCCGGTAAAACAGAGGTCTATCTCAGCGTACTGGAAAACGTCCTCGCTCAGGGCAAACAGGCGCTGGTGATGGTGCCGGAAATTGGCCTGACGCCGCAAACCATCGCCCGCTTTCGCGAGCGCTTCAACGCCCCCGTCGAAGTTCTGCACTCCGGGTTAAATGACAGCGAACGTCTCTCAGCCTGGCTGAAAGCCAAAAACGGCGAGGCGGCGATTGTCATCGGCACCCGCTCATCGTTGTTTACGCCGTTTAAAAACCTCGGCGTCATTGTGATCGACGAAGAGCATGACAGCTCCTATAAGCAGCAGGAAGGCTGGCGTTACCACGCCCGCGACCTGGCGGTATACCGCGCTCACAGCGAACAAATCCCGATTATTCTCGGCTCGGCAACACCGGCGCTGGAGACGTTATGCAACGTGCGACAAAAAAAGTACCGCATGCTGCGCCTGACGCGCCGGGCAGGCAACGCACGCCCTGCCCTCCAGCATGTGCTGGATTTAAAAGGCCAGGAGATCCAGGCCGGGCTGGCTCCCGCGCTTATCGCCCGTATGCATCAGCACCTGCAGGCAGATAACCAGGTCATTCTCTTCCTTAACCGCCGGGGATTTGCTCCTGCGCTGTTATGCCACGACTGCGGCTGGATTGCCGAATGTCCGCGCTGCGATCACTATTACACGTTGCACCAGGCGCAACACCACCTGCGCTGCCACCATTGCGACAGCCAGCGCCCGATACCGCGTCAGTGCCCTTCCTGCGGCTCCACGCATATGGTGCCGGTCGGGTTAGGGACAGAACAGCTTGAGCAGGCGTTGGCGCCCTTCTTTCCCGGTGTGCCGGTCTCGCGCATCGACCGCGACACCACCAGCCGTAAAGGCGCGCTGGAGCAGCATCTGGCGGAAGTCCATCGCGGCGGCGCGCGCATTTTGATCGGCACGCAAATGCTGGCGAAAGGGCACCATTTCCCGGACGTCACCCTGGTGGCGTTGCTGGACGTTGACGGCGCGCTGTTCTCGGCGGATTTCCGTTCGGCGGAACGTTTTGCCCAGCTTTACACTCAGGTTTCCGGCCGCGCCGGACGCGCCGGAAAACAGGGCGAGGTGGTATTGCAGACCCACCATCCAGAGCACCCTTTACTGCAAACCTTGCTGCACAAAGGCTATGACGCTTTTGCTGAACAGGCGCTGGCCGAGCGGCAAACGCTGCAACTTCCGCCGTGGACCAGCCATGTGATTGTGCGGGCGGAAGATCATAACAACCAGCAGGCGCCGGTGTTCCTGCAACAGCTGCGTAATCTGATTCAGGCCAGCCCGCTTGCGGATGACAAGCTCTGGGTATTAGGCCCGGTGCCTGCGCTCGCGCCAAAACGCGGCGGCCGCTACCGTTGGCAAATTTTGTTGCAGCATCCGTCGCGAATTCGTCTGCAACATATCGTCAGCGGCACGCTGGCGCTCATCAATACGCTACCCGAATCCCGCAAGGTTAAATGGGTGCTGGATGTCGATCCCATTGAGGGATAACGGGTCACGATGCGAGGCGGATCGTAAAATTAAATATCCATCACACTTTTTATGAAAATTCTGTAACCGCTTCCATTAACTATCTGATAAAAATGTTTTCGATGTGAGTTAAACAAGGATAGTTCTGCGCCTGATTTCCCAGGCGAGGAGAGAGTGTGAAACCGAAGAAACAGGTTGCTGCCGCTACAATGAAAGATGTTGCTATGAAGGCGAAAGTCTCAACAGCAACCGTGTCCCGTGCGTTAATGAACCCGGATAAAGTCTCCCAGTCGACCCGTAACCGGGTTGAACAGGCGGCGATGGAGGTGGGATATTTACCGCAATCAATGGGGCGAAATAGCAAACGAAATGAATCACGCACCATCCTGGTGATCGTCCCGGATATTTGTGATCCCTTTTTCAGTGAAATCATCCGGGGCATTGAGGTTACCGCCGCAAGCCACGGATATCTGGTGTTGATTGGTGACTGCGCGCACCAGAATCAGCAAGAGAAGACCTTTATCAATTTGATCATCACCAAACAAATTGATGGCATGTTATTGCTCGGTTCACGTCTGCCGTTCGACGCCAGCATTGAAGAGCAACGGAATCTGCCGCCGATGGTGATGGCCAACGAATTCGCGCCGGAGCTGGAGCTGCCTACCGTTCATATTGATAACCTGACTGCGGCCTTTAACGCCGTAAATTATCTGCATGAACAGGGGCACCAGCGTATCGGATGCATTGCCGGGCCGGAGGAGATGCCGCTGTGCCACTACCGTCTGCAAGGCTATGTGCAGGCGCTGCGTCGCTGCGGCATTACCGTCGACCCGCATTATATCGCCCGGGGCGATTTCACCTACGAGGCGGGCGGTCACGCGCTGCAACAGCTGCTTGCGCTTCCGCAGCCTCCGACCGCCGTGTTCTGTCACAGCGACGTTATGGCGCTCGGCGCGCTCTCCTGGGCCAAGCGTCATGGTCTGAAAGTCCCTGACGATCTGTCCATCATTGGCTTTGATAACATTGCGCTGGCGGAATTTTGCGACCCACCTCTGACGACGGTTTCACAGCCGCGCTTCGATATCGGGCGCGAAGCAATGCTGCTCTTGCTCGACCAGTTACAGGGGCAAAATGTCAGCAGCGGCTCGCGCTTGCTGGACTGCGAGTTAATTATTCGTGGTTCGACGCGAGCCTTAACTTAAACCTTTAAGACTCACCTATCTGGTCAAAAGCCCGCCGCTTAAGTAACATGGCGGGCTGACGAACGAATAAATACAGCGAAACGATAGTGGCACAACGAGATTATGTACGTCGCGGTCAACCGGCACCTTCGCGGCGCAAAAAGAGCACCTCACGGAAAAAGCAACGCAACACGCCTGCGGTTTCACCCGCAATGGTCGCTATTGCGGCGGCTGTCCTTGTGGCCTTTATCGGGGGTCTGTACTTCATTACTCATCACAAAAAAGAAGAGTCCGAAACGCTGCAAAGCCAGAAAGTGACCGGCAACGGGCTGCCCCCGAAGCCGGAAGAGCGCTGGCGCTACATTAAAGAACTGGAAAGCCGCCAGCCGGGCGTGCGTGCGCCAACCGAGCCTTCTGCGGGCGGCGAAGTGATGAACCCGGAGCAGCTCACCAGCGAGCAGCGTCAGCTACTGGCGCAAATGCAGGCGGATATGCGCCAGCAGCCGACCCAGCTTAACGAAGTGCCGTGGAACGAACAGACGCCTGAACAGCGTCAGCAGACATTGCAGCGCCAGCGTCAGGCACAGCAGCAGGTACAACAGCAGCAGTGGGCTAACACCCAGCCGGTTCAACAGCCGCGTACGCAGCCACGCGTGACGGAGCAACCGTACCAACAGCCACAGCAGCAACCGCGTACGGCGCAGACTGCGCCTGCACAGCAGCCACGCCAGACTCAGCAGCCGAAGCAGACGACATCCCAGCAGCCTTATCAGGACCTGTTGCAGACGCCTGCGCACACAACGACTTCTCAGCCTAAAACGCAGCAGGCCGCGCCGATCGCGCGTGAACCTGAAGCGCCAAAACAGACGGCAGAGAAGAAAGATGAACGTCGCTGGATGGTGCAATGCGGCTCCTTCAAAGGCGCCGAGCAAGCGGAAACCGTGCGTGCCCAGCTGGCTTTTGAAGGCTTTGACTCCAAAATCACCACCAACAACGGGTGGAATCGTGTGGTCATCGGCCCTGTCAAAGGCAAAGAGAATGCAGACAGCACCCTTAACCGCCTGAAGATGGCGGGTCACACAAACTGCATTCGACTCGCCTCCGGGGGTTGAAACCCCCAAAATCCCCCCCATTTATATTTGCATTATGCCCCGTACCGCGTGCGGGGCCTGTATTCTGCATTTGTAACCAAGGGGTCTGCTCGTGACAACAATAGTAAGCGTACGCCGTAACGGCCATGTGGTAATCGCCGGTGATGGTCAGGCCACACTGGGCAATACCGTAATGAAAGGCAACGTGAAGAAAGTTCGCCGTCTGTACAACGATAAAGTCATTGCGGGCTTTGCAGGGGGAACGGCAGACGCATTCACGCTGTTCGAACTGTTTGAGCGTAAACTGGAAATGCATCAGGGCCACCTGGTCAAAGCCGCCGTTGAACTGGCAAAAGACTGGCGTACCGACCGCATGCTACGCAAGCTCGAAGCGCTGCTGGCCGTCGCAGATGAAACCGCTTCACTGATCATCACGGGTAATGGCGATGTCATACAGCCGGAAAATGATCTGATTGCTATCGGCTCCGGTGGTCCCTACGCCCAGGCTGCGGCACGCGCACTGTTAGAAAATACCGAACTGGGCGCCCGCGAAATTGCTGAAAAGGCGTTGGATATTGCAGGCGATATCTGCATTTACACCAACCACTTCCACACCATTGAAGAATTACCGTCTAAAGCGTAAGGATCTCCCATGTCTGAAATGACCCCACGCGAAATCGTCAGCGAACTGAACAAGCACATCATTGGCCAGGACAACGCCAAGCGTTCCGTGGCGATTGCTCTGCGTAACCGCTGGCGCCGCATGCAGCTCAACGAAGAGCTGCGCCATGAAGTGACGCCAAAAAATATTCTGATGATCGGCCCGACCGGCGTAGGTAAAACCGAAATCGCGCGTCGCCTGGCAAAACTGGCCAACGCGCCGTTCATCAAAGTTGAAGCGACAAAATTCACCGAAGTCGGTTATGTGGGTAAAGAAGTGGATTCCATTATCCGCGACCTGACCGACTCCGCGATCAAGATGGTGCGCGTTCAGTCTATTGAGAAAAACCGCTACCGCGCAGAAGAAATGGCGGAAGAGCGTATTCTCGACGCGCTGATCCCTCCAGCGAAAAATAACTGGGGTCAGGCTGAGCAACAGCAAGAGCCGTCCGCCGCGCGCCAGGCATTCCGCAAAAAACTGCGTGAAGGCCAACTCGACGATAAAGAAATTGAGATCAATCTCGCAGCCGCACCGATGGGCGTTGAAATTATGGCGCCTCCGGGAATGGAAGAGATGACCAGCCAGTTGCAGTCCATGTTCCAGAACCTGGGCGGCCAGAAACAAAAACCGCGTAAGCTGAAAATCAAAGACGCGATGAAGCTGCTGATTGAAGAAGAAGCGGCCAAACTGGTAAACCCGGAAGAGCTGAAACAGGAAGCTATCGACGCCGTTGAACAGCACGGAATCGTGTTTATCGACGAAATCGACAAAATCTGTAAACGCGGCGAATCCTCTGGCCCGGACGTTTCCCGCGAAGGCGTACAGCGCGACCTGCTGCCGCTGGTAGAAGGCTGCACCGTCTCTACCAAGCACGGTATGGTGAAAACCGACCACATCCTGTTTATCGCCTCCGGCGCGTTCCAGGTGGCGAAACCGTCTGATCTGATCCCCGAGTTGCAGGGGCGTCTGCCGATTCGCGTTGAGCTGAAAGCGCTGACGACGGAAGATTTCGAACGCATTCTCACCGAGCCGAACGCGTCCGTTACCGTTCAGTACAAAGCGCTGATGGCGACCGAAGGCGTGGACATCGAGTTTACCGAGTCCGGCATCAAACGCATTGCCGAAGCGGCATGGCAGGTAAACGAAACCACCGAAAACATCGGTGCGCGTCGTCTGCATACCGTTCTGGAACGTCTGATGGAAGATATCTCCTATGATGCCAGCGATCTGAATGGTCAGAGCATAACAATTGATGCGGAATATGTGAGCAAACATCTGGATGCGCTGGTCGCAGATGAAGATCTGAGTCGTTTTATCCTATAATCGCGTTCAATGCATTTTCATCACTGTTGATGGGGCTGAAAAGCCCCATTTTTATTGGCGCTAAATATGACTGAACAACAACAAATTAGCCGCTCCCAGGCCTGGCTGGAAAGTTTACGACCGAAAACGCTGCCGCTCGCGTTTGCGGCAATCATCGTCGGTACAGCGCTGGCATGGTGGCAAGGGTACTTCGATCCCCTGGTTGCGCTGCTGGCGTTAATCACCGCCGGGCTGCTGCAAATTTTATCGAACCTTGCCAACGATTATGGCGACGCCGTCAAAGGCAGTGATAAGCCTGACCGCATCGGGCCGCTGCGCGGGATGCAAAAAGGGGTGATCACCCGGCAGGAGATGAAGCGGGCGCTGATCATTACCGTGGCGCTGATTTGCCTCTCCGGTCTGGCGCTGGTGGCTGTCGCATGTCATACGCTGGCGGATTTTGTCGGATTCCTGGTGCTGGGCGGCCTGTCGATTATCGCCGCGATTACCTACACCGTCGGGAACCGTCCTTACGGCTATATTGGTCTGGGCGATATTTCCGTGCTGGTGTTCTTCGGCTGGCTCAGCGTAATGGGCAGTTGGTATCTACAGGCGCATACGCTCATTCCTGCGCTTATCTTACCTGCTACCGCCTGCGGACTGCTGGCGACCGCCGTGCTCAACATCAACAATCTGCGCGATATCAACAGCGATAAAGAAAACGGTAAAAACACGCTGGTGGTACGTTTAGGCGCGGTTAACGCACGTCGTTATCACGCCTGCCTGTTGATGGGTTCACTGGTCTGCCTGGCGCTGTTTAACCTGATTTCACTGCAAAGCCTGTGGGGATGGCTGTTCATCCTGGCCGCACCGTTACTGATTAAACAGGCGCGTTATGTGATGCGTGAAATGGAACCCGCTGCGATGCGCCCGATGCTGGAACGCACCGTTAAAGCCGCGCTGTTAACTAACCTGCTGTTTGTCGTCGGGATTTTCTTAAGCCAGTGGGCGGTTTAACTGACAAATATCAATGAACAATTGATGATTTTGCAAACAGTACGCATAGCGCGATATACTAAAAATTCTCGCAGCAACTGAACGTTAAGCCTATGAAATACGATACTTCCGAGCTTTGTGACATCTACCAGGAAGATGTCAACGTCGTGGAACCACTGTTCTCTAACTTTGGAGGGCGGTCGTCGTTTGGCGGACAAATCATCACGGTAAAATGTTTCGAGGACAACGGGTTGCTCTACGATCTGCTCGAACAGAATGGCCGTGGTCGCATTCTGCTGGTCGATGGCGGTGGTTCTGTCCGTCGCGCGCTGGTCGACGCCGAACTGGCGCGTCTGGCTACGCAGAATGAATGGGAAGGGCTGGTCATCTACGGCGCGGTGCGTCAGGTAGACGACCTGGAAGAGCTGGATATCGGCATCCAGGCGCTTGCCGCGATTCCGGTAGGTGCCGCAGGTGAAGGAATCGGGGAAAGCGACGTCCGCGTCAATTTTGGCGGCGTGACCTTCTTCTCCGGCGATCATCTCTACGCCGACAATACCGGGATAATCCTCTCCGAAGACCCGCTTGATATCGAGTGATCAAAAAAGGCACCGTAAGGTGCCTTTTTTATTGCGTTGCCGCTCATAAACGATGCCGACTGTAGGCCTGATAAGCGTAGCGCCATCAGGCGATATTGCAGTGCCGGATGGCGGCTTACGCCTTATCCGGCCTACAACGCTGAGCACAGCCAACACCGCTACGGCTCAGACTTCTTCCATACGACCCAGCAGCGCCTGCAAACGATCCTGCCACCCGCTCTGCTGTTCTTTCAGATGGTTGTTCTCACGCTCCAGCTCTTCACGCTGATGCTGAGCAGACTGTACATCCTGCGCCAGGCTGTTGTTCTTTTCTTTCAGCTCTTCGATTTCCATCTGCAAAAGCGTAATGGTATCAATCGCCTGCTGTACTTTTGCTTCCAGTTTCTCAAACACTTCTAATGACATGGCCATACCTCTCCTGAATTGCAAGGCGACGCTTCACGTAAACGCGCACAATATATAGTGCCGATTGTATGAAGCCGCGCCATCCCTGTCCAGCGACATACCGCGTAGATTGCGGTTTGCAACACTTTTCATCCTTGTCCTGGTGACATAACTCACATAACTCTAAAGTGTTAACATATTGGTTAATGAAATGATTCAGCTCACACTCCTGGTTTGTCGTAAAACGCGCTTCATGGCGCGATAACGCTCATTTTATTGACGCAGTACACACATTTTGATTTCGATATTTCTCGTTTTTGCTCGTTAACGATAAATTAACAGTATGCCTACAGGCATCGAAGGCGTCAGTGACCTCTTCGCAAACAATAAACATTAAACTCTCTTCAGGATCCGATTATGAGTCAAACATCAACCTTAAAAGGCCAGTGCATTGCTGAATTTCTCGGTACTGGGTTGTTGATTTTCTTCGGTGTGGGTTGTGTCGCTGCTCTTAAAGTAGCAGGTGCTACTTTCGGTCAGTGGGAAATCAGTATCATCTGGGGTCTGGGGGTGGCGATGGCTATCTACCTGACAGCAGGTGTCTCCGGCGCACATTTAAATCCAGCCGTAACAATCGCACTGTGGCTGTTTGCCTGTTTCGACAAACGCAAAGTTGTTCCTTTTATCATTTCTCAAGTTGCCGGCGCGTTTTGCGCAGCGGCATTAGTTTACGGGCTTTACTACAATCTTTTCGCTGATTTTGAACAAACGCACCACATCGTCCGTGGCAGTATCGAAAGTGTTGATCTGGCTGGCACTTTCTCAACATATCCAAATCCACATATCAATTTTGTGCAAGCCTTCGCGGTTGAGATGGTAATTACCGCTATTCTGATGGGGCTTATTCTGGCGCTGACCGATGATGGTAACGGCGTGCCGCGCGGCCCACTGGCTCCTCTACTCATTGGTTTACTGATCGCAGTAATTGGCGCCTCTATGGGGCCGCTGACCGGGTTTGCGATGAACCCGGCGCGTGACTTCGGCCCGAAACTGTTCGCCTGGCTCGCTGGCTGGGGGAACGTTGCCTTGACTGGCGGTAAGGATATTCCTTACTTCCTGGTGCCGATGTTCGGCCCGATTGCGGGCGCCATTCTGGGCGCATTCGCCTATCGTAAACTGATTGGCCGCCATTTGCCGTGTGATACTTGCGTGGTTGAAGAGAAGGACACCACCACTACCGCACAACAAAAAGCTTCGCTGTAATGTGACTACGGGACAAAAAAATTATGACTGAGAAAAAATATATCGTTGCGCTCGACCAGGGCACCACCAGCTCCCGCGCCGTCGTGATGGATCACGATGCGAATATCGTTAGCGTGTCGCAACGTGAATTTGAGCAAATCTACCCGAAAGCAGGCTGGGTAGAACACGACCCAATGGAAATCTGGGCCACCCAAAGCTCAACGCTGGTTGAAGTGCTGGCGAAAGCAGACATCAGTTCCGATCAGATCGCAGCAATCGGTATTACTAACCAGCGTGAAACCACCATCGTCTGGGAACGTGAAACCGGCAAACCGATTTATAACGCGATTGTCTGGCAGTGCCGCCGTACCGCCGAAATCTGCGAACGCCTGAAGCGTGACGGCATGGAAGATTACATCCGCAACAACACCGGTCTGGTGATTGACCCGTACTTCTCCGGCACCAAAGTGAAGTGGATTCTCGATCACGTAGAAGGCTCCCGTGAGCGCGCACGTCGCGGTGAACTGCTGTTCGGTACGGTGGATACCTGGCTTATCTGGAAAATGACGCAGGGACGCGTACACGTCACGGATTACACCAACGCTTCACGTACCATGCTGTTCAACATCCATACCCTGGACTGGGATGACAAAATGCTGGATGCGCTGGATATCCCGCGCGCCATGCTGCCGGAAGTGCGTCGTTCTTCAGAAGTGTACGGCCAGACGAACATCGGGGGTAAAGGCGGCACGCGTATTCCAATCGCCGGGATCGCCGGTGACCAGCAGGCGGCGCTGTTCGGCCAGCTGTGCGTCAAAGAGGGGATGGCGAAAAACACTTACGGCACCGGCTGCTTTATGCTGATGAACACCGGCGAGAAAGCGGTTAAGTCCGAAAACGGACTTTTGACTACCATCGCCTGCGGCCCGACCGGCGAAGTGAACTACGCGCTGGAAGGGGCGGTGTTTATGGCTGGCGCATCCATTCAGTGGCTGCGTGATGAGATGAAACTCATCAGCGACGCATTCGACTCTGAATATTTCGCCACCAAAGTGAAAGACACCAACGGCGTATACGTTGTTCCGGCCTTTACCGGTCTGGGCGCGCCGTACTGGGACCCGTATGCGCGCGGCGCCATCTTCGGTCTGACCCGTGGCGTAAACTCCAACCACATCATCCGTGCAACGCTGGAATCGATCGCTTACCAGACGCGCGACGTGCTGGAAGCGATGCAGGCAGACTCCGGTATTCGCCTGCACGCCCTGCGCGTTGACGGCGGCGCGGTTGCCAACAACTTCCTGATGCAGTTCCAGTCAGACATTCTTGGTACGCGCGTTGAGCGCCCGGAAGTGCGCGAAGTGACGGCGCTGGGTGCGGCGTATCTGGCAGGTCTGGCGGTGGGTTACTGGCAGAACCTGGATGAGTTGCAGGAAAAAGCGGTCATCGAGCGTGAATTCCGTCCAGGCATCGAAACCACCGAGCGTAACTTCCGTTACAGCGGCTGGAAAAAAGCGGTCAAACGCGCCCTGGCGTGGGAAGACCACGAAGAGTAATACTGACATGCCGGATGGCGGCTTCGCTTATCCGGCCTACAGGTACTTATTATAATTTGATTACCATAGAGTAATACCACTCCAAAAGAGCGGTATTACTCGAATGTAAGACACGGTTTAAAGAAACCACTCTGGCTTCACACCGAAGCGAGCAGAGAGTGCCTTAATGTGAGCGATAGTCAGAGAGCGCTGACCAGATAAGATCTGACTCACCAGCGACTTTGAACCGATCTCCTCTTTCAGGTCTGAGTAGGACAGCTTGTACTGGTCAATCAGAGTACGTAGCAGCGCCACGCCAACCGGCATTTCAACGATATCTTTATTGAACTCAGCGAAACGGTCGCTGTTATCCTCATAGTCAGCAATTTTGCTCGCCAGGAAGTCAATGAGCGGGTTCTCATCGTCGTTCTCGATCAGATAATCCACCAGAGACAGCGCTTCACGGTAATCGCTCTCTGAAGAGCTGCCCCCCAGGAAAGGAACAGCGGCGACGAGTTGTTTGGTTGCTTCAATGGCTTTTGCTGTGTCGGTATTCATTATTTGTTCTCCCTGTAATAGCGGGTCAACTTGTCATATTCAGCGTGGGTGCTGATGTGCTTCACATAGAAGCGTTTATTCACAAAATTGATGTAGGCGATAACCCTCAAGTTGTTGCCTCCCACATCCAGAACCCACCATTTGTTCCGGTACTTAAAATTGTCCAGGCTCGGTATCAGAGTTCTCATCTCAGTCGGAGAAGAGAAGTCAGTTTCACGCATTAAGCGATACAGCGCCCGTATGGCTAACGAATCGTTGGGATATCGCTTTGCCGCTTCCTCAAAAGGTTCTTTTGAAATGACGTGCATCTTGCGTTCGTTCCATCCGTTTACATTATGTGAACACCATAGCATGGTATTTTACTGTTTACAATATGTGAACACTTCCTTCAGATTGCCCCCTCCCCTGTGCTACACTTCGCGCCATTCCTTTCTGCTACGAGTTTGCTATGAGACGAGAACTTGCCATCGAATTTTCCCGCGTAACGGAAGCGGCGGCGCTGGCTGGCTATAAATGGCTGGGACGCGGCGACAAAAATACCGCTGACGGCGCGGCGGTAAACGCCATGCGTATTATGCTCAACCAGGTCAATATTGACGGCACCATTGTCATCGGCGAAGGCGAGATTGATGAAGCGCCCATGCTGTTTATCGGTGAGAAAGTCGGCACCGGCCGTGGCGATGCGGTAGATATCGCCGTCGACCCTATCGAAGGCACCCGTATGACGGCGATGGGCCAGGCGAACGCGCTGGCAGTTCTGGCGGTCGGCGACAAAGGCTGTTTCCTCAACGCGCCGGATATGTACATGGAAAAACTGATCGTCGGGCCGGGCGCTAAAGGATCTATCGACCTGAATCTGCCGCTGGCGGACAACCTGCGTAACATCGCAGCCGCCCTCAGCAAACCGCTCAGCGAACTGACGGTTACGATTCTGGCCAAACCGCGTCATGACGCGGTGATTGCAGAGATGCAGCAGCTTGGCGTGCGCGTATTCGCTATTCCTGATGGCGACGTGGCGGCCTCTATTCTGACCTGTATGCCAGACAGTGAAGTGGATGTGCTGTACGGCATTGGCGGCGCGCCGGAAGGCGTTGTCTCCGCAGCGGTGATTCGTGCGCTGGATGGCGACATGCAGGGCCGTCTGCTGGCGCGTCACGACGTCAAAGGCGACAGCGAAGAGAACCGCCGCATTGGCGAGCAGGAGCTGGCACGCTGTAAAGCTATGGGCATTGACGCCGGTAAAGCGCTGCGTCTGGACGAAATGGCGCGCAGCGATAACGTCATCTTCTCCGCCACCGGGATCACCAAAGGCGATCTGCTGGAGGGGATTAGCCGCAAAGGCAATATTGCTACCACCGAAACGCTGCTGATTCGCGGCAAATCGCGCACTATCCGCCGTATTCAGTCCATCCACTATCTGGATCGCAAAGACCCGGATGTGCAGGCGCATATCCTGTAACTGATTTGTTCGATTGAGCCTTCCGGCCCTTCGGGGCTGGAAATCTTTCGTTCAACGAACGAAGATAAGGGTATTGCAGCAGACAGGAGAAGATCATGGCAGATTGGGTAACAGGAAAAGTCACGAAGGTACAGTACTGGACCGACGCCCTGTTTAGTCTGACCGTTCACGCCCCCGTTCATCCCTTCACCGCAGGCCAGTTTACCAAACTCGGACTGGAGATCGATGGCGAACGCGTACAACGCGCCTATTCCTATGTGAATGCGCCCGATAATCCCGATTTAGAGTTTTACCTGGTAACGGTTCCCGAAGGCAAACTCAGCCCACGTCTGGCGGCGCTTAAACCTGGCGATGAAGTACAGGTGGTGAGTGAAGCGGCGGGGTTCTTTGTTCTGGATGAAGTGCCTGACTGCGACACCCTGTGGATGCTGGCGACCGGAACGGCCATTGGCCCTTATTTGTCGATTCTGCAACTCGGTAAAGACCTGGAGCGCTTTAACAACCTGGTACTGGTGCATGCCGCGCGTTACGCCGCTGATTTAAGTTACCTGCCGTTAATGCTGGAATTGCAAAAGCGCTACGAAGGCAAGCTGCGCATTCAAACTGTCGTCAGTCGGGAAACCATCGCAGGCTCGCTTACCGGGCGCGTCCCCGCGCTGATTGAAAGCGGCGCACTGGAAGCGGCGGTCGGTTTACCGATGGACACCGAGACCAGCCATGTGATGCTGTGCGGAAATCCGCAGATGGTGCGCGATACGCAGCAGCTGCTGAAGGAGACCCGGCACATGACCAAACACCTGCGTCGTCGTCCTGGGCACATGACCGCTGAGCACTACTGGTAAGCACGGTTGCAGGCCCGGTAAGCGCCAGCGCCACCGGGCGCTCTGCCGGATAGCGGCATAAATGCCTTATCCGGCCTACGGTTTATCGCCTGCCTGAGGCTCTGCTTTAAACTTCACATCCTGCGTTTCTTTGCCGAACTTATTCTCGCCCTGAGTGCCGACAAACGCCCCCAGATCGATAAACATCATGACCAGAATGAGCGTCGGGACAAAGCGCCCCACGACCCACTGCCACATTCCCGGCAACATCATCCAATTTCCGGCCAGCAGCATCCACGCCAGAATCATCAATAACGCCCACAGACCGGAGCGCCCCCGGTCATGCAGACGCTTAACCGTGACCGCCGCCGTGGGCCAGAGCAGACACACCAGACAAAATGCCGCCGTCTGGATATCGAGTAAATTCTTGCTCGCCAGCGAAAACAGCACCAGCATGCCGACAAACCAGAGACCGAGCCAGATCCAGAAATCACGGCGTCCAATACGCCCTTTAAATGAGAATAACCACTGCTGTATGGTCATGTAAGTTCCTTTATTATTGCCTTCGCTGTCAGTTTACCCTTTTGACAAGCCCGACAGTTATCGTTTTAATCGTGAGCAGTCCTAACGAAAGGTAAGATTGATGAAGCCAGGGTGTACACTGTTTTTATTATTGTTTTCCGCCATAACTGCGAGCACAACGGTGCTGGCGGAGGCATCGCCGTCTGCGACGACCGCGCCCTACCTGCTGGCTGGCGCGCCGACGTTTGATCTCTCCATCAGCCAGTTTCGCGAAAACTTTAATCAGCAAAATCCCCGGCTTCCACTGAACGAATTTCGTGCTATCGACAGCAGCCGCGACAGGGCGAACCTGACCCGCGCCGCCAGCAAGATCAATGAAAATCTGTACGCCTCAACGGCGCTGGAGCGCGGTACGTTAAAAATCAAAAGCATGCAGATTACCTGGCTTCCCATTCAGGGGCCCGAGCAAAAAGCCGCCAAAGCCAAAGCGCAGGAATACATGGCGGCGGTGATCCGCACCGTCGCCCCGCTTCTGACAAAAGAGCAAAGCCAGCAAAAACTGCAAAAATTACTCACAGCGGGCAAGAATAAGCACTACTACGCCGAAACGGAAGGCGCGATTCGCTATGTTGTCGCAGACAACGGGGAAAAAGGGCTGACCTTCGCTGTTGAACCGATTAAGCTAGCGCTATCGGAGAATCTGGAAGGGCTGAATTAAGTGACAAAAAGCAAAGCCTTTCGAGGGAGGGATCTCTATACTGTTTCACAGACCATGCCGTCCCTGAAGGGCGGCCATCTTCCTTAATTCGCTGACAAAGCGTGGAGAAATGAAATGCGACATCCTTTAGTGATGGGTAACTGGAAACTGAACGGCAGCCGCCACATGGTAAACGAGCTGGTGGCTAACCTGCGTAAAGAACTGGCTGGCGTTGCTGGCTGTGCAGTTGCGATTGCACCGCCGGAAATGTATATCGACATGGCGAAACACGCCGCTGCCGGTAGCCACATCATTCTGGGCGCGCAGAACGTTGACCTGAACCTGTCTGGCGCATTCACCGGTGAAACTTCTGCTGAAATGCTGAAGGATATCGGCGCGCAGTACATCATCATCGGCCACTCTGAGCGTCGTACTTACCACAAAGAGTCTGACGAGCTGATCGCGAAGAAATTCGCCGTGCTGAAAGAGCAGGGTCTGACTCCGGTTCTGTGCATCGGTGAAACCGAAGCAGAAAACGAAGCCGGCAAAACTGAAGAAGTCTGTGCTCGTCAGATCGATGCGGTACTGAAAACTCAGGGCGCTGCGGCGTTTGAAGGCGTGGTTATCGCTTACGAACCTGTATGGGCGATCGGTACTGGCAAATCCGCCACTCCGGCGCAGGCGCAGGCTGTTCACAAATTCATCCGTGACCATATCGCCAAAGCTGACGCGAAAATCGCTGAGCAAGTGATCATCCAGTACGGCGGTTCCGTAAACGCAGCTAACGCGGCAGAACTGTTCGCTCAGCCGGACATCGACGGCGCGCTGGTTGGCGGTGCTTCCCTGAAAGCTGACGCGTTCGCGGTGATCGTTAAAGCAGCGGAAGCGGCTAAACAAGCTTAATGCTGTTGTGGCGGGTGGCGTGTGCGCTTACCCCGCCACATAAAATCACAGGCCCGGTAAGCGTTAACGCCACCGGGCTTTTTTTACAAACGCCCCAGTAAACTAAACCACATGTAATCCAGCGGCAACAGCACCAGATACGTTGCCAGCGCCAGTGCCAGACACAGCGTCATGCCTGGTTTTGCCGGGACTTTCCCTAATGCCATCGCCACCACAATCGGCGATGCCTGATACGGCAACAGCGGCGTGGAGTACCCCAATACCTGAATCATAATCACCGACAGCAGCGGAAAACCGGTTGCGTCGGAAAAACTCTGCGCCAGCGTGGTATACAGCGCCGGAACGCCGTTCGCCGTCATAATAAAATTCAGCGCGGTGGTAATGCCGGTCAGCGCCAGGAAACTGGTGAAGGGCTTTTCCGGGTCCAGCGGCATGACATGCAACAGCGCCTCGCCCACCGCATTGCCAATGCCGGTTTGCGTCACGGTGATCGCCAGCCCCAGAATGCCTGCCACATAAATACAGGTGCGGATATTCACGCCGCTGGAGAACTCTTCCCCGTTGATAAACCCCACGCGCGGCAACAGCGTGATCACCGCCGCCGCCAGCCCGGTCCACGCCGGGCCAATACCGTGCCAGCTTTCGCTGACCCACATCGCCAGCACCACCGCCAGCATCCACGCCAGCCGTTTCTCCGCACGGCTCATCGGCGCAGGCGGCATCAGGTCGCGAGGCGCATGCGGTTTACCGGGAAACAGCCAACAAATAAGGACGATTAACAGCGCACCTTTCAACCAGCCCAGAACAGGCGTATGCAGCAGAAGATACGGCAGATAGTTCAGGTGGATGCCATACGAACCTTCCGCCGCCCCGCTCATCACCAGGTTAGGTACATTAGCAGGCAGGATGGTCGCGGAGAGCTGGAAGGTTCCAAAGCCCACCGCAAGCGCCAGTCCGTACCAGGCGCGCGTGCCATCGGCAATCCCGGCACGTTTCGCCATCGCCGCGACAATGGGCATCAGCAGCGCGATACGCCCCATATTGGACGGCATCACAAACGCCAGCGCATAACTGAGCAGCACCACGCTTGCCACCATCAGCGGCCATGAGTCAGTCAGTCTGGCGGATAAGGCGCGCGCCGCCCTGTCTGCCAGCCCTGTTTTGCGAATCGCCACCCCCAGCACAAAACCGCTAAAAACCAGCCAGAAAGCCGACGAGGCAAAACCGCCAAAAATGACGTCCGGTGGCGCGATCTTCGCCACCATCGCCACGGTAAAGAACAGCAGCGCGGTAATAAACTCCGGCAACAGCGAGGTTGCCCAGAGCAGAATGGTCACGCCGACCACCAGCGAAGGAATGAACAGAGGGTGTGTAAGCCAGAGCGACATGCCTGTCTCCTGTTGTTTTTTTCAACAAGAATACGGAGACAGGCAGGTGGAGTAAACGCCAGATTAGGTGGGGTTACTGCAAAATCTCACATTGATGATCCTGAATTTCCTCAGCGGAAGCGAGGTTAAACGCCAGCAGGTTGCGCTGCGTCGCCAGCAAAACAAAAGAGTCGTCGCTCTGGCGCACCACCGCCAGTGCATAGCTGCCCATGTGCTCACGCGCATCCGGCACCTCTTCCGCCAGCATCATGAACGGGCTGCGTTGCGCCAGCTCGCTTTCCGTCACCCGACGCGCCAGATATTCATTCCCGCGCAATCCGCCCGGCAGCGGCAGCCAGCGGGTACTCACTTTCGCCAGATTATCATCCAGTTGCGCTCGCACATCAGGGCGCAGGCAGGAGATGTGGATATGAAAGTGGTTTTGCGTCCGCCCGGAGCGTGAGTTAATCGCCAGCGAAATGGCGCTATCTGGAATATCTTTGCCGTACTTTTGGCTCATAAAGCTGCGCGCCTGCCAGGCTAGCCAGAAGAAGTTCGGCGTGTAGGGCTCCACCAGCAGCGGGCTTTCCGTACCGTTGATGCGGTACGTCGGCATCAACAGATACTGCAACGGGCCATTACGATCTTTAAACACGACATACCCGGCATCCGGTTTCACTTCAGCGCATGGCGCAGGATTTTGCTGTTGCAGTTGGTTCGGTACGCATTGTTGCAGAACAATATCCCGCAATGCGTTCGGATTAGCGGCCAGCTTCCAGTAGCCAATGCCCGCGACGGCGGCAACAATCACAACCGCCAGCAAAAAATAACCTGTTTTTTTCATTACTCATTCCCTGTCTCTTATTGACGTGCAAGAGTAACGCAAAATGATGACAAATAAAAAAGCCCGGTCGCACGATGCCACCGGGCTGGAAAAGCAATTTACATTAGCGTTTGCTGATTTGGTCGAACGTACCGCCATTAGAGAAATGCTCTTTCTGCGCTTTCGTCCACCCGCCAAACTCCTCGTCAATGGTGAAGAGTTTCAGCTTCGGAAATGCATTTTCATATTTCTTCGCCACTTCAGGGTCGCGTGGGCGATAGAAGTTTTTCGCCGCAATTTCCTGCCCTTCCGGCGAGTAGAGATACTTCAGATAGGCTTCCGCCACGGCTTGCGTCCCTTTTTTCTCCACGACTTTATCCACCACGGAGACGGTCGGTTCTGCGAGAATCGATTCGCTCGGCGTCACGATTTCAAATTTATCTTTGCCCAGTTCATTCGTCGCCAACAGCGCTTCGTTCTCCCAGGCGATCAGCACGTCGCCAATCCCACGCTCAACAAAGGTGTTGGTTGAACCGCGCGCGCCAGAATCCAGCACTTCCACGTTCTTAAATAACGCTTTTACGAAGTCCTGCGCTTTGGCCTGATCGTTGTTGTTGTGGTGCAGGGCGTATCCCCACGCAGCCAGATAGTTCCAGCGTGCGCCGCCAGAGCTTTTCGGGTTCGGCGTAATCACCGACACGCCCGGTTTTACCAGGTCGTTCCAGTCATGGATTTGCTTCGGATTGCCTTTACGTACCAGGAAGACGATGGTGGACGTGTACGGCGCGGAGTTGTCCGGCAGACGTTTGATCCAGTTTTTGTCGATACGGCCGCGCTCTGCAATGGCATCAACGTCATAAGCCAGCGCCAGCGTCACCACATCAGCCTCAATACCGTTAATGACTGACGTCGCCTGCTTACCGGAACCGCCATGTGACTGACGGATCACCACGTTGTCGCCCGTTTCTTGTTTCCAGTGCGCGCTAAACGCTTTGTTGTACTGATCGTACAGCTCGCGCGTTGGATCGTAAGACACGTTAAGTAACTGAATATCCTTCGCCAGAACGCTGGTCGATGCCAGCAATAATGTTAACCCCACGCCCCATTTATTCATCGCCCAGCTCTCTTATGTAGTGTTGTGATGAGTAAAGCGTGCCAGAAAGGAATCCAAACATTAAAGAATAAAAAAAGATTGGCTATAACTTGAGGGAATAAATGAAGGATATTGCCGGATGCTGGCTAACGCCTTATCCGGCCTACAGGCCGTACTGTTGTAGGCCGGGTAAGGCGAAGCCGCCACCCGGCACAATACACACAACGATCAGTACAGCTTTTTAGCGCAATCCAGCCAGTCACCTTTGAACGGACGCTTCATGTTTTCGATAGCGTCGATGATGTCATGGTGAACCAGTTGTTCGTTCTGGATGCCCACACAACGTCCGCCAAAGCCTTCCAGCAGCAGTTCAATGGCATATGAGCCCATACGGGAAGCCAGAATACGGTCGTAAGGCACCGGAGAGCCGCCACGCTGGATGTGACCCAGTACGGTCGCACGCGTTTCACGGCCAGTCTCTTTCTCGATGTAGTGCGCCAGTTCATCAACGTCACACATATGTTCGGTGATCGCGACAATCGCGTGTTTTTTACCTTTCGCGATGCCCGCTTTGATTTCCGCAACCAGATCGTCACGGCTGAATTCCACTTCCGGCACCACAACAAACTCACAGCCCCCAGCGATAGCCGCCGCCAGGGTCAGGTCGCCGCAGTAACGCCCCATCACTTCAACGATGGAAATACGCTGGTGAGAGGAAGAGGTGTCACGCAGACGGTCAATCGCTTCCACTACCGTACCCAGCGCGGTGAAATAACCGATGGTGTAGTCAGTGCCTTTGATGTCGTTGTCGATCGTGCCCGGCAGACCGATGCACGGGAAGCCCATTTCAGTCAGACGTTTTGCACCCATATAGGAACCGTCACCGCCGATAACAACCAGCGCGTCGATGCCACGTTTTTTCAGGTTTTCGATAGCCACTGCGCGAACATTTTCATCGCGGAATTCCGGGAAGCGCGCGGAGCCGAGGAAAGTACCGCCACGGTTGATCATGTCGGACACGCTGTAACGGTCGAGCTGAACCATACGGTCTTCATACAGACCCAGGTAGCCATCATAAATACCCATTACTTCCAGTCCTTCCGTCAACGCTGCGCGTACAACACCACGGATTGCTGCGTTCATGCCAGGCGCATCACCGCCGCTTGTCAACACACCGATTTTCTTAATCATGACTACCTCTGAACTTTGGAATGCAAAATGAAATCTGTTGCCGGAAGCCGATACTGTTACTGCACATCGGGACGATCCAACGAATATGCAGATAGTATAACAACCGCTTCCTGCTGAATTGATTCAGGTCAGGCCAAACGGCGGTAATTTATACACAAAATGCTGGCCTTGCTCACTTTTTTACAACGAATTACGAAAGCTCAAACCTCTTGCCTTCCCTGGGTACGACTGAACAGGGGTCCTGGTGGATAATGACATCCGAACCCGGAAAACGCCGCAAAATCGCCTGCTCTACCTGTTCAGCCACCAGATGCGCCTGAACGAGCGGCAGATTATCTTCCATTTCCAAATGAATCTGAATAAAGCGGGTCGGCCCTGACTGCCGCGTGCGAAGATCGTGAGCACCGTTGACGCCAGGCCACGATGTCACGATATCAATAATTTCCTGACGTTCCTCATCGGGCAGCGCGCGATCCAGTAACGACTGCACTGCCTCATACCCCATACGTAGTGCGCTGTATAGAATATAGATGCCGATTCCCAACGCAAACAAGGCGTCCGCGCGATGCCAGCCATACCAGGCCAGCCCAAGCGCAACGAGAATCGCTCCGTTCATCATAACATCAGACTGATAATGAAGCATATCTGCCCGTACAGCCTGACTTTGCGTCTTGCGCACAACCCAACGCTGAAACGTGACCAGAATGATCGTACAAACCAGGGCGATAAGCGTCACCACGATCCCGACGCCCGGTTCGTTCATTGGCGTAGGGGTAATCAGATGCTGAATACCGGTCAAAAACAGAAACAGCGCCGAGCCGGAAATAAACATGCTCTGCGCCAGCGCCGCCAGCGACTCCGCTTTGCCGTGTCCAAAGGTGTGTTCATCATCCGCCGGTTGCAGCGAATAGCGCACCACTAACAGGTTAGTCAGCGACGCGGCAATATCCACCAGCGAGTCAACTAACGCAGCCAGAATACTCACCGACCCGGTGTACCACCACGCAAAAATTTTGATCAAAAGTAACAGTGACGCCATCACTGTCGCGGCAATTGCCGCCCGGCTGACCAGTCGCCCATAGGTTTGATTCATAAACACTCCTGCCTTTCCATGCCGGTAGTATAACGGATGGAGTAAAACAGTAAGGCAATAACCGGATGACAAATTTTGGACAAAAAAAACCCCTCCATCATGGAGGGGAAGACAGGGATGGTGTCTATGGCAAGGAAAACAGGGTTTGTTACTGGGAACGTGAGTTGCTACTACTCAATAACTTCAACGAGGAGCCGTTTTGCCATTGCGCCACATCGCGCAGTTGCTCCATTCGTTGTTGATGCTTCTCATTTAAAACCGCTTGCTGCTCCGGCGTTAACAGGCGATACATCTGGTTGCGAACCCTGGCCATTTCGACCTGACGGGCAACCTGTTCTTGCGCCATTTTTTCTGCCTGAGCGCGCACAGCGTTTTCATCAAATTTTTCTGCGATGACAAGGCGATGCATTGTCTCCATTTCGCTAACATTAACAGGAGGCTGTTCGTGTCTTGCCTGCTGCATCAGATCTCGCATCTGTTGACGCTGATGTTCGGTTAAACTTATGCCGTCGAACATATGGCTCTGCGTACTGCGCTGCGTAAGTCCTTCACCTTGATGCCAGTTATCGCCTGTAACGACTTCAGCAGCGTGGCTTAAAGGACTGAGTGCCAGCGTTGAGGCCATGACGGCAGCGGTAACTTTGCGCATCACTTGCTCCCAAAATCTTTTCTGTCGCGATTCAACGAGAGACAGTTTACGATTCGGGCTGCAAACATGCGTCAGGGGGTGTAAAACAACGTAAAGTCATGGATTAGCGACGCCTGATGACGTAATTTCTGCCTCGGAGGTACTTAAACAATGAATAAAATCCTGTTAGTTGATGATGACCGAGAGCTAACTTCCCTGTTAAAGGAGCTGCTCGAAATGGAAGGCTTCAATGTGCTGGTTGCCCATGACGGGGAGCAGGCGCTTGAGCTTCTGGACGACAGCATTGATTTACTTTTGCTCGATGTCATGATGCCGAAGAAAAACGGTATTGATACGTTGAAAGCGCTTCGCCAGACACACCAGACCCCTGTCATTATGCTGACCGCGCGCGGCAGCGAACTGGATCGCGTACTCGGCCTTGAGCTGGGCGCGGATGATTATTTACCTAAACCGTTTAACGACCGTGAACTGGTCGCGCGTATCCGTGCGATTCTGCGCCGCTCGCACTGGAGCGAACAGCAGCAGAACAACGACAACGGCTCGCCGACGCTGGAAGTGGATGCGTTAAGCCTCAATCCGGGTCGCCAGGAGGCCAGCTTCGATGGTCAAACCCTGGAGTTAACCGGCACCGAATTTACCCTGCTCTATCTGCTGGCGCAGCATCTCGGCCAGGTGGTTTCGCGTGAACATTTGAGCCAGGAAGTGCTGGGTAAACGCCTGACGCCGTTCGACCGCGCAATCGACATGCATATCTCCAACCTGCGTCGTAAGCTGCCGGAGCGTAAAGACGGGCATCCGTGGTTTAAAACCCTGCGTGGTCGCGGTTATTTGATGGTTTCCGCTTCATGATAGGCAGTTTAACCGCGCGCATCTTTGCCATCTTCTGGTTGACGCTGGCGCTGGTGCTGATGTTGGTATTGATGTTACCCAAGCTCGACTCACGCCAGATGACCGAGCTACTGGACAGCGAACAGCGCCAGGGGTTGATGATTGAGCAACATGTAGAAGCTGAACTCGCGAACGATCCACCCAACGATTTAATGTGGTGGCGTCGCCTGTTCCGTGCGATCGACAAGTGGGCGCCGCCAGGACAGCGGTTATTGCTTGTGACCACTGAAGGACGCGTGATCGGCGCAGAACGCAGCGAAATGCAGATCATTCGTAACTTTATTGGTCAGGCGGATAACGCCGATCATCCGCAGAAGAAGAAATATGGCCGCGTTGAGATGGTAGGCCCGTTCTCTGTCAGAGACGGGGAAGATAACTACCAGCTTTATCTGATTCGACCGGCCAGCAGTTCCCAATCCGATTTTATTAATCTGCTGTTTGACCGCCCGCTCTTGTTGCTGATCGTCACCATGCTGGTCAGTTCGCCTCTGTTGCTTTGGCTGGCCTGGAGCCTGGCGAAACCGGCGCGTAAGTTGAAAAACGCGGCGGACGAAGTGGCTCAGGGTAATCTGCGACAACATCCAGAACTGGAAGCAGGCCCGCAGGAATTTCTTGCGGCTGGCGCCAGCTTTAACCAGATGGTGACCGCGCTGGAACGTATGATGACCACGCAGCAGCGTCTGCTGTCGGATATCTCGCACGAGCTACGCACTCCGCTTACGCGTCTGCAACTGGGTACCGCGCTGCTGCGTCGTCGTAGCGGCGAGAGTAAAGAGCTGGAGCGCATCGAGACCGAAGCGCAGCGGCTGGACAGCATGATCAACGACCTGCTGGTGATGTCGCGTAATCAACAGAAAAACGCGCTGGTCAGCGAAACGATGAAAGCCAATCATCTGTGGGGAGACGTGCTGGATAACGCCGCCTTCGAAGCCGAGCAGATGGGCAAATCGTTAACGGTGAACTTCCCGCCGGGGCCGTGGCCGTTATACGGCAATCCTAGCACCCTGGAAAGCGCGCTGGAGAACATTGTCCGTAACGCCCTGCGCTATTCGCACACGAAGATTGAAGTCGGCTTCGCGGTGGATAAAGACGGCATTACGATAACGGTTGATGACGATGGCCCGGGCGTTAGCCCTGAAGACCGTGAACAGATCTTCCGCCCGTTTTATCGTACCGATGAAGCGCGCGATCGGGAGTCCGGCGGAACAGGGTTGGGGCTGGCCATCGTTGAGACCGCGATCCAGCAGCATCGCGGTTGGGTGAAAGCCGAAGACAGCCCGCTGGGCGGCTTACGGCTGGTGATCTGGCTGCCGTTGTATAAGCGTTCTTAAGTCTCGCTGTGGTGCCGGATGGCGGCGTGAACGCCTTATCCGGCCTACGGGAAACCGCACGTTGCAGGCTCGATAAGCGTAGCGCCATCGGGCATTACGCCGGATGGCGGCGTGAACGCCTTATCCGGCCTACGAAAAACCGCACGTTGTAGGCCCGATAAGCGCAGCGCCATCGGGCATTACGCCGGATGGCGGCGTAAGCGCCTTATCCGGCCTACAGAAACCGCACGTTGCAGGCCCGATAAGCGCAGCGCCATCGGGCGTTACATCATCCACGTAAACGTCGTGACTGATCTTCAATTTTGCCGCTCAAACGGCGCTTCTGCATCGTTCTGGTCCAGCTTTTCGATAACCCCGCCGCCGACAGCAAACGATGATACTGGTCGTCGTCGAACGGCATATGCCAGGCTATCGCAATCGCCTCCTGTACGCTCACATCGCTGACGCGCGACGCCAGAATCAGCGGCGCATCCGCCGATACCTGCCCCGGCGCGATAACGCTGTACAGCCAGCCGGTTTTCCCGGCGTTCTGCATTTGCGTCGCCATATCGCTAATGCCGAAATGGAAGTTGAGCTTAAAGCACGGCGAACGTGGCTGAGTCACCTGAATCAGCGCCTCTCCCCACTGAAAAATATCGCCGATAAAAACATTTTGCTCAGTCAGACCGTCGGTCGAAAGGTTTTCGCCAAACGCGGGCGCGACAAACAGATCCGCCTGCGCCGGGAATTGACGCGCCCAGTGCAGATAGTGTTCACGGGGATAATGGCACAGCGCGCGATCGGGCCCGCCGTGAATTTTCGTCTCGGCCTGCTCATCACCGGCAAGGCCCAGATCGCTAAGCATCAGCTCGCCATCAACCTGGATTTTCGCAATGGCGCTGGGACGACTTCCCGCATAGTCCTGAATTTTGCCCGTAAACACCTCGACCGGATATCGCATCAGCTTCCCTCTCCCGACAAATAATCCTCATTAGAGCATATTTATTTTGTCTCAGCCGCTCAAAATGAGAGCCGGGTTCACATGATGCGCCAGCAGACGTGCTATCAATTAAAGTGATTTTGAAACGCCATTTCATAATAAGGAGTCAACAACGTGACAGTACAATCGCAGTTTGCTGGCGTCTGGTGTCCTTCCATTACGCCGATGGACAATGACGGAAAAGTCGATCTTAACGGCCTGAGCCAGCATCTCAAACGCCTTACCGAGGCCAACATTGATGTTATTTTGCTGATGGGCAGCATTGGTGAATTTGCGTCTTTCACGCTGGAAGAGCGGCTGATGCTGATCCGCGAGGCCCGCGCGATGAGTTCGCTGAAGATGGTTGCCAATGTCTCCTCCACCTGCACCAGCGACATCCTGCTTATGGCGCAGGAAGCGTACCGCGTCGGGTACGATGCGGTGATGATTCTGCCACCGTATTACTACGGGCAGACGTCGAAGCAGCTTCTGAGCTACTTCCGCCAGCTTGGCAACGCCCTGAGCGGCAAATGGTTCGCCTACAATTTCCCGGCACGCACCGGCTGCGATTTAACGCCGGATCTGGTGGCGACCCTTGCCGCCGAATTCCCGAATTTTGCCGGGATTAAAGATACCGTCGACTGCCAGTCCCATACCCGCAGCATGATTCAGACCACCCGCGCGGTACGCGACGATTTTGCCGTGCTCTCCGGCTATGACGAGTATTACATTCCCAACCTGCTGGCGGGCGGCGCAGGCATTATTTCCGGCTTAAACAACGTGATGCCGGAGCTATTTGTCAGCGCGCGGGAGGCGTTTAAGCAGGGTGATTTGCAAACGTTGCGCGATATCCAGGAGAAAATCAGCACGTTTATGTCCATTTACGCGATTGGCGAGGATTTTGTAACCACGATTAAAACCGTGGTATCGCGTAAGTTCGGCTATTGTACCGGCGTGTCGCGTAATGCGGGAGGAGAACTGAACGAGCACGAGCGCCGCACAATTGATGAGGTGTTTGGCCGTTAATTCTGACCGGAAGCGCCGGATGAGGCATAAGCCGTCATCCGGCAAAACGGGTTTATTTCACCGTACCGCGAATATCGATTTCCGCCGCTCTGGCCTTCACCTTCCGCGACCAGACTGAGGTAATGATCGGCACCAGAATCGAAGTTACGATAACCGATGTGGCAACCAGCGAGGTCGCGGCGGGCGCCATCGGTTTAAACGCCGGAACCATCTCTGCGATCAGCACGGGCGTGGCTACTGCGGCGCCCGCAGAACTTGAGGCGGCAATACCTGCCGTACCGTCACCACCGCCGATAAACTTGTCAGCGATGATTAACGGGATGCCGGTGATAATAATGACCGCCACACCCAGCAGAATCCCCAGTACGCCCGTCTGTGCAATCACGCTCAAATCAATGGTGTTGCCCAGCGCAAAGGCGAAGAACGGGATCAGCGTCTGTACCGCTTTGCTGAAGAATTCCCGCAGTTCCGGGTCGAGATTCCCCAGCGCGAAACCAATCAGGAACGGCAATACCGCCCCCACAAATACATGCGGTTCAAACGAGGCAATCCCGGCGGTTCCCAGAATAACCATCGTCATCAGCGGCCCTGACTCCAGCGACATCAGGACAAATGCCCCGGCCTCTTCTTTGGTGCCGTACTGCTGCATGATGGAGGCGTACAGCCCGCCGTTGGTCATGTCCATAGAAGCCACCAGCGCCAACGTAGACAGCCCGGCGAAGAAGCCCGCTTCCACCCCATGTTCCGGGATAACGCGTGACGCAATAGCGGCCACCACCCAGGCAACCGCAATTTTGGTCACCACCAGCGTCCCGGATTTACGCAGTACGGTGCCTGTGGCGCTCAGTTTGATCGACGCGCCCATACAAAAGAACCAGACCGCCAGAATCGGCACCGTACCGGTGATCATACCGTTTGTGAATGAGCCGAAGTATTTCCCTGCGCCGGGCGCGAAGGTGTGGCATAGCGCGCCGAGGAACAACGGAACGAGCATCATGCCACCCGGGACTTTTTCTATCGTGCGTTTAATCTGCATTTCCTTCACCTGTAGACATAAAAACGGGCAATTTTTATGGGCGAATGCGCCTTACTTTGAGGCACACCCGCGTTGATGAAGAAACGATAGACATTCATTCGAACAATAAAAGTGATCCCAACCACATAACAAAACTATGTTTCATTTTTTATGGATTGACGTTTTTAATTTGACATAAGTCACACCAGGCAAGCCCAAAAGCGCCTAAAAGAAAGCCCCCGCAGGTTATGCCTGCGGGGGCTGAATTCAATGCCGGATGGCGGCTAACGCCTTATCCGGCCTACAAATTGTAACTCTGTGCCGGATGGCGGCTAATGCCTTATCCGGCCTACAAATCGACAAATCCTCTTCGTAGGCCTGATAAGCGCAGCGCCATCAGGCAAAAAGACTTATTTTTTCGCCGCGAAACGCGCAGCAGCTTCGTCCCAGTTCACCACGTTCCAGAACTCTTTGATGTAGTCCGGGCGACGGTTCTGGAATTTCAGGTAGTAAGCGTGTTCCCATACGTCCAGACCCAGGATTGGGAAACCGGAAACGCCGGAAATGGCCTCGCCCATCAGCGGGGAGTCCTGGTTAGCGGTAGAGACAACCGCCAGTTTGTCGCCCTGCAACACCAGCCAGGCCCAACCGGAACCGAAACGCGTTGCCGCCGCTTTTTCAAACTCCGCTTTGAAGTTATCAACGGAACCGAAATCACGTTCGATAGCCGCTTTCAGGTCGCCCTGCAAAGCGGTGCCTTTTTTCAGGCCTTTCCAGAACAGGCTGTGGTTAGCGTGGCCGCCCGCGTTATTGCGCAGTACGGTTTTTTTGTCCGCCGGAAGCTGATCCAGTTTGGTGATCAGTTCTTCAACCGGCAGGTTCGCGAATTCAGGCAGGTTTTCCAGCGCCGCGTTAGCGTTGTTGACATAAGTTTGATGGTGTTTGGTATGGTGGATTTCCATCGTCTGCTTATCGAAGTGCGGTTCCAGCGCATCATAAGCGTACGGCAGGGATGGCAGTGTATAACTCATAATCATCTCCATTATTGTCGAGCGGCTGAAGTGTTAATGCCGCGTAAGCAGTTGGTTCATTATAGTTAATTAAATGATATTGAAAATGCTTATCAATGCCGTAGTTTTAATAAGGATATAACTTTTCATTATGTTCTTGAATATGTGAGCCAAATCACCCGTATAACGTGCTGGTTGCCAGGAAGGAAGAAATGTCGGCAATCCTCAAAAGGTTAATCAACTGCGCAATTTTTACACTCATCAGGTCGGGAGGGTCACACCGGCAATAAAAACGATGAGGATTAAGTCATGAGTAACGCGATTACGATGGGTATCTTTTGGCATTTGATAGGTGCGGCCAGTGCAGCCTGTTTTTATGCCCCGTTCAAACAAGTTAAACAATGGTCCTGGGAAACCATGTGGTCAATCGGTGGGATTGTCTCCTGGCTTATCCTGCCCTGGACCATCAGCGCCCTGCTGCTCCCGGATTTCTGGGCCTATTACAGTTCCTTCAACCTATCCACCCTGTTGCCCGTATTTCTGTTCGGCGCAATGTGGGGCATCGGTAATATTAACTACGGCCTGACCATGCGCTATCTCGGCATGTCGATGGGGATCGGCATCGCGATTGGTATTACGCTGATCGTCGGCACCCTGATGACCCCCATCATCAATGGAAACTTTGATGTGCTGATCAATACCGAAGGCGGACGAATGACGCTGCTGGGCGTCCTGGTGGCGCTGATCGGCGTTGGCATCGTCACCCGCGCCGGGCAGTTAAAAGAACGCAAAATGGGGATCACCGCCGAGGAGTTCAACCTGAAAAAAGGTCTGCTGCTGGCGGTGATGTGCGGTATTTTCTCCGCCGGGATGTCCTTTGCGATGAACGCCGCCAAACCGATGCATGAAGCCGCTGCCGCGCTCGGCGTCGATCCGCTGTATGTCGCTCTGCCAAGCTACGTGGTCATCATGGGCGGCGGCGCGCTGATCAACCTGGGTTTCTGTTTCGTTCGTCTGGCAAAAGTGAAAAACTTGTCGATAAAAGCCGACTTCTCGCTGGCAAAATCGATGATCATCACCAATATCCTGCTGTCCGCGCTGGGTGGCCTGATGTGGTATTTGCAGTTCTTTTTCTACGCCTGGGGCCACGCTCGCATTCCGCCGCAGTATGACTACATCAGCTGGATGCTGCACATGAGCTTCTACGTGCTGTGCGGTGGGATTGTGGGTCTGGTGCTAAAAGAGTGGAAAAACGCGGGTCGTCGTCCTGTCAGCGTTCTCAGTCTGGGTTGTGTGGTCATTATTATTGCCGCCAACATCGTCGGCATGGGAATGGCAAGCTAATCGTTTTGCGTACTGTGATGACGCCACTGGCTGGGCGTCATCCCGGTTTCCCGCGTAAACACCACCGAAAAGTAGTTACTGTCCTCAAAGCCGCACTGCATTGAAATCTCACTGATCATCAGGCGGCTGTGCTGAAGCAAATACTGCGCATGGCAGATGCGGATCTGGCGAAGATACTGGTTGATGGTCATCCCGGTCTGTGAGCGAAACTGCTGTCGCAGCACCCGCTCGCTGCACTGCTCCTGGTCGCAAAACGCATCCAACGCAAAGGGGCGCTCCAGGCTGCCGGCCAGCGCGGTAATCAATTTATCCAGCAACGTTTCGCTCGCTCTGGTCGGGAGATCATCGGTAGCATAGCGGTGTCTTTTTAGCGTCATCACCAGCTGACCAAATAGCAGTTCCGCCATCTCATTCGCCAGCGGATCGCCCTGATTGCTCTCATGTTCAAGCTGGCTGATAACCTGCCGCGCCTGATTCATCCCCACGCTGCCCAGCCGCCAGTGCGGGCGCCGTTCACTGCCGTTAAAGCCCGGAATGGCGCTTTCCCAGCCAAGATTCAGGGTCAACCGCTCCGGGCAGTAAATAATATTCTGCAAAACCAAATCGTTAACGGAGGTGTAGGAGTGTCTGTCCTCGGCGCGAATATAAAACAGATCGCCGCGCGTGATGCGGTAAGGGCGATCGTTGAGCACATGCAAACCGTTGCCGCGCCAGACCAACACCAGTTCACAAAACTCGTGTGTATGTTCCGCGAACACATTTTGCGGATAGCGATCGGCAACCGCGACAGCCTGGCCGTCATTCGCAAAAAAGTCTTTTTTCAGAAGGACTAACTGATTTGCCACCGCAGCACCTCACGTTGAATGCTTGCCGGATGGCGCTACGTTTGTCTGGCCTACAGATCGCCGCCGTAGGCCGGATAAGACGAAGTCGCCATCCGGCATTGAAGGGGACGATTATCAGCAAATTGGCGACAAAAAACGGTGATAGCTTTCGCGTTACTGTAGCAATGCGTCCCGCCCCTGACGAATATCCCTGGGCGACCAGTCAAATTCCCGGCGAAACAGCGTCGAAAAATGGTTACTGTCGCCAAAACCGCAGCGATACGCGATATCTGTGACGCTTTCATCACTGTGACGCAGCAGGTGGCGAGCCTTGATAAGCCGCAGACGGTTAAGATAGCGCTGCGGCGTCAGGCCGGTCTGTTGTTTGAGCTGACGATGCAGCGTGCGCAGCGAGAGCGAAAACTTGTCGGCTATCGATTCCCAACACACCTCTTCAGCAAAATGATCCTCCAGCCAGGCCAGCAACTGATTCAGCCGCGCATCGTTATTGGCCGCCCCTTCCATCAGGCTGCTTTTACGCAGCAGCACCAGCAACTGCATAAACAGAATTTCACGGTTGGCGACCGCAGGCGTGTCCATCTCGTCTCCGGCGTTTTCCATCTGCGCCACCAGTTGCCGCACCTGCTGCAACGCGCTCTGATTCACGCGCCAGTGTGACGGATACTGCCCATCCTGTTCCTGCGGCAAGAGCTGGTTCAGCCCCGCCAGAAACTGAAACGCGTCCGGCGAGCGATAGAGCACATTCGTCAGACACAGGTTGTCGGTGTGTTCATACAGATGTCTGTCATGATCGCGAACAAAGCAGACCGTACCGCCGCTAATGGTGTAGGGCTGCCCATTGAACACATGAATGCCAGTGCCATGTTCAACAATCACAATCTCATGAAAATCATGATGATGTTCAGGAAAAGCGGACTGAGGAAGCCGGGGTTCAATGGCCACGGGCGCTTTACCTGACGGAAAAAAATCCACGCTATGCAGTACGGTCATGATGGCTTCCTGATATGAGAAACATGTCAGAAATAGTAATTAAGGGTTACTACCCTCACCTTAAATTTTTAACGCCAAAGCGCGCAAACCCGGTCGTTTTTTCAAGAAAGGACGGGAAAGATCAGGAAATGCGGACGCCGTCACATCCGGCCAATTCACGCTGATAAACGGAAATTGTGAACGCTATCACGTTCACCTTTGCCTCCTTGCCAGCGGCCAATTTAACCTGTCAGTAACAGGAAGGTACGCCTTCCTGGGGGTTCTTAGACTGAGTGCAATGAAACTCAGAAGGACTTCACCATGACTTTTCGCCATTGTGTCGCTGTCGATCTCGGGGCATCCAGCGGGCGCGTAATGCTGGCGCGTTACGACAGTGAACAACACGCCCTGACGCTGCGTGAAATCCACCGTTTCGCGAACTGTTTGCAAAAAACAGACGGGTTCGACGCCTGGGATATCGACAGCCTGGAAAATGAAATTCGCCTTGGACTGGAGAAAGTCTGCGATGAAGGTATCCGTATTGACAGCATCGGCATTGATACCTGGGGCGTGGACTATGTGCTGCTCGACAAGCACGGCCAGCGCGTCGGTCTGCCCGTATCTTATCGCGACAACCGTACCACGGGGGTGATGCAGCAGGCGCTGGCGCAGCTCGGTAAGCATGATATCTATCGCCGCAGCGGCATTCAGTTTCTGCCGTTCAATACGCTGTATCAGCTCCGCGCGCTGGTTGAACAACAGCCTGAACTTATCCCGCAGGTGGCGCATGCCCTGCTAATCCCCGACTATTTCAGTTTCCGCCTGACGGGCGAAATGAACTGGGAATACACCAACGCCACCACCACGCAGCTCGTCAATATCAACAGCGATGACTGGGACGATACCCTGCTGGACTGGACCGGCGCCAACAAAGCCTGGTTTGGCAGACCTACCCATCCGGGCAACGTGATCGGCTACTGGATCTGCCCACAGAAAAATCAGATTCCGGTGGTCGCCGTCGCCAGTCACGACACCGCCAGCGCGGTGATCGCCTCTCCACTGGCCGATAAAAACAGCGCTTATCTCTCTTCCGGCACCTGGTCGTTGATGGGCTTCGAGAGCAGAACGCCTTACACCGATGACGCGGCGCTGGCGGCGAACATCACCAATGAAGGCGGCGCAGAAGGCCGCTACCGGGTGCTGAAAAACATCATGGGGCTTTGGCTGCTTCAGCGCGTACTGAAAGAGCACCAGATTACCGACCTGCCCGCGCTGATCGCCGAGACCCAGTCGCTTCCGGCCTGCCGTTTCCTGATAAACCCGAATGACGATCGCTTTATCAACCCCGCCGATATGAGCGCGGAGATTCAGGCGGCCTGCCGTGAATCCGGCCAGCCGGAACCCACCCGTAACGCCGAACTGGCACGCTGCATTTTCGACAGTCTGGCGCTGCTGTATGCCGATGTGTTGCAGGAGCTGGCGAACCTGCGTGGTGAAGCCTTTAGCCAGCTGCACATCGTCGGCGGAGGTTGCCAGAACGCCCTGCTGAACCAGCTGTGCGCGGATGCTTGCGGCATTCGCGTGATGGCCGGGCCGATTGAGGCTTCCACCCTCGGCAATATCGGCATCCAGCTCATGACGCTGGACGAACTGAACAACGTTGACGACTTCCGTCAGGTGGTGAGAACCAACTACGACCTGACGACCTTTACCCCAAATCCTGACAGTGAAATTGCCCGCCACGTTGCGCAGTTTCAATCAAAACGACAGACAAAGGAGCTTTGCGCATGACCACTCAACTTGAACAAGCCTGGGAACTGGCGAAACAACGTTTTGCTGCGGTAGGTATTGATGTCGAGGAGGCGTTACGCCAGCTCGATCGTCTGCCGGTATCAATGCACTGCTGGCAGGGCGACGACGTCGCCGGATTCGAAAACCCGGAAGGATCGCTCACCGGCGGTATTCAGGCCACCGGTAACTATCCCGGTAAAGCGCGCAGCGCCAGCGAGCTGCGCGCCGACCTGGAACAGGCGCTAAGCCTGATCCCGGGGCCAAAACGCCTGAACTTACACGCAATCTATCTGGAGTCTGACACGCCGGTGTCCCGCGACCAGATCAAGCCGGAGCACTTCAAAAACTGGGTGGAATGGGCAAAAGCGAACCAGTTAGGGCTGGACTTCAACCCCTCCTGCTTTTCTCACCCACTGAGCGCTGACGGCTTTACCCTGGCGCACGCGGACGACAACATTCGCCAGTTCTGGATTGACCACTGCAAGGCCAGCCGCCGCGTATCCGCGTACTTCGGTGAGCAACTGGGCACGCCGTCGGTGATGAACATCTGGGTCCCGGATGGCATGAAAGACATCACCGTTGACCGCTTAGCGCCGCGCCAACGCCTGCTGGAGGCGCTGGACGAGGTGATCAGCGAAAAACTGAATCCAGCGCATCACATCGACGCCGTGGAAAGCAAACTGTTCGGTATTGGCGCGGAAAGCTATACCGTCGGCTCCAACGAGTTCTACATGGGCTACGCCACCAGCCGCCAGACCGCGCTGTGCCTCGACGCGGGCCACTTCCATCCGACCGAAGTGATTTCCGACAAGATTTCCGCCGCCATGCTGTATGTGCCGCGCCTACTGCTGCACGTCAGCCGCCCGGTACGCTGGGACAGCGACCACGTCGTGCTACTGGATGATGAAACCCAGGCAATTGCCAGCGAAATCGTGCGTCATAACCTGTTTGACCGCGTGCATATCGGCCTCGATTTCTTCGATGCCTCCATCAACCGTATCGCCGCGTGGGTTATCGGCACGCGCAATATGAAGAAAGCGCTGCTGCGCGCGCTGCTGGAACCAACCGGGCAGCTGCGTCAGTTAGAAGCCAGCGGCGATTACACCGCCCGCCTGGCGCTGCTGGAAGAGCAGAAATCCCTGCCGTGGCAAGCCGTCTGGGAAATGTATTGCCAGCGTCACGACACGCCAGCCGGCAGCCAGTGGCTGGAAAGCGTCCGTGCCTATGAAAAAGAGATTCTGAGCAAACGTAGCTAACCGCGACGCCTGACTTGTAGGCCGGATAAGACGTTCCGCGTCGCCATCCGGCAATAAATGAAACACGATTGCCGGATGGCGCTGCGCTTATCCGGCCTACGTAAGACCCGATAACGTTCGGGCAATAAATGGGAACACCGAACATGCAGAACATTACCCACTCCTGGTTTGTCCAGGGAATGATCAAAGCCACCTCCGACGCCTGGCTGAAGGGCTGGGACGAACGCAACGGCGGCAACCTGACGCTGCGTCTGGATGAGGCGGATATCGCGCCGTTTACCGATGATTTCCACCAGGAGCCGCGCTATATCGCGCTGAGTCAGCCAATGCCGCTGCTGGCGAACACGCCGTTTATCGTCACTGGCTCCGGCAAATTCTTCCGCAACGTACAGCTCGATCCGGCAGCGAATTTAGGCGTGGTGAAAGTGGACAGCGACGGCGCGGGCTACCACATTCTGTGGGGGCTGAATCATGAGGCGGTTCCAACCTCCGAGCTGCCGGCTCACTTCCTCTCCCACTGCGAGCGCATTAACGCCACCGATGGCAAAGACCGCGTGATTATGCATTGCCACGCCACCAACCTGATCGCGCTGACCTACGTGCTGGAAAACAACACGCCGCTTTTCACCCGCAAACTGTGGGAAGGCAGCACCGAGTGCCTGGTGGTGTTCCCGGACGGCGTCGGCATTCTGCCGTGGATGGTGCCGGGCACCGATGAGATCGGTCAGGCCACCGCGCAGGAAATGCAGAAGCATTCGCTGGTGCTGTGGCCCTTCCACGGCGTGTTCGGCAGCGGCCCGACGCTGGATGAAACATTCGGCCTGATCGATACCGCCGAGAAGTCTGCGGAGGTGCTGGTCAAAATCTATTCAATGGGCGGTATGAAGCAAACCATCACGCGTGAAGAACTGGTAGCGCTTGGCAAACGCTTTGGCGTGACTCCGCTTGCCAGCGCATTAGCGTTGTACTGATTCTTCCCGCAATCCAATGCCGGATGGCGGCTTCGCCTTATCCGGCCTATGCCGTAGGCCCGATAAGCGCAGCGTCATCGGGCAATAGGGTAACGCGTCAATCTTAAGGAGAATATTCATGAGCTTCATGTTGGCACTTCCCAAAATTAGCCTGCATGGCGCAGGCGCAATCGGCGATATGGTTAACCTCGTCGCGAATAAGCAATGGGGTAAAGCGCTGGTCGTCACTGACGGGCAACTGGTAAAACTGGGCCTGCTGGACAGCCTGTTTGCCGCGCTTGACGCGCATCAGATGTCATACCACCTTTTCGACGAGGTTTTCCCGAACCCCACTGAAGAACTGGTGCAAAAAGGGTATGCGGCATATCAGGACGCGCAGTGTGATTACATCATCGCCTTCGGCGGCGGCAGCCCGATCGATACCGCCAAAGCGGTCAAAATTCTGACGGCGAACCCTGGCCCCTCTACCGCCTATTCTGGCGTCGGCAAAGTCAAAAACGCGGGCGTTCCGCTGGTGGCGATTAATACCACCGCCGGTACGGCAGCGGAAATGACCAGCAATGCCGTCATTATCGACTCCGCGCGCCAGGTCAAAGAGGTCATCATCGACCCGAATATCATCCCTGATATCGCGGTGGACGACGCCAGCGTTATGCTGGACATCCCGCCATCCGTCACTGCCGCCACCGGCATGGATGCGCTGACCCACGCCATTGAGGCCTATGTCTCGGTTGGCGCGCATCCGCTTACCGACGCCAATGCGCTGGAAGCCATTCGGCTGATTAACCTATGGTTGCCGAAAGCGGTTGATGACGGCCACAACCTCGAAGCGCGTGAGCAGATGGCGTTTGGCCAGTATCTGGCGGGTATGGCGTTCAACAGCGCTGGCCTTGGTCTGGTACACGCGCTGGCGCATCAGCCGGGCGCCACACACAACCTGCCGCACGGCGTCTGTAACGCCATCCTGCTGCCGATCATTGAGAACTTTAACCGCCCGAACGCGGTCACGCGTTTTGCCCGCGTCGCCCAGGCGATGGGCGTCGATACTCAAGGTATGAGCATTGAGGCGGCGAGTATGGAAGCGATCAATGCAATCCGCGCATTGAGCAAACGCGTCGGCATTCCTGAAGGTTTCAGCACACTGGGCGTCACGAAAGACGATATTGAAGGCTGGCTGGACAAAGCGCTGGCAGATCCGTGTGCGCCGTGCAATCCACGCACCGCCAGCCGCGATGACGTCCGCGAGTTGTATCTGGAGGCGCTATGATCCGCAAAGCGTTTGTGATGCAGGTGAATGCCGACGCACACGAGGAGTATCAGCGTCGCCATAATCCCATCTGGCCGGAGCTGGAAAGCGTATTGAAAGCGCATGGCGCGCATCACTATGCGATTTACCTCGATAAAGAACGCAACCTGTTGTTCGCGACCGTCGAGATTGAATCGGAAGAGCGCTGGAATGCCATCGCCAGTACCGACGTGTGCCAGCGTTGGTGGAAGCATATGCGCGACGTGATGCCTGCCAACCCGGATAACAGCCCGGTGAGCGCAGAGTTAAAAGAAGTGTTTTACCTGGCGTAGGCTGTCTGAAACCGGATGACTCAACGCCGGATGGCGACGCTAACGCGTCTTATCCGGCCTACAGGTAGCAAACGGCACAAAATTGTAGGCCGGATAAGCGCCAGTGCCATCCGGCGTCATAAACCTCATCGCGCGGAATTAATTTTGCTCGGCCACCAGGATCGCCTGCGTATCCGCTTCCAGCGCTTTAAAAATGTGCTCCTGATCGGCGGGATAACAAATATAATCGCCCTCGCCTAACTCTTCCGGCGCCTCTGTCAGCCCGACAAGCGCTTTCCCCTGCGTCACAATAATATGCTCCACCGATCCCGGCGGATGTGGATGTGAAATACGATCCGCCCCCGGCTGCGTCAGCAGCAGGTAGATATCGCGCCGCGCCCCTGGCGGACAGGCAGCCAGTAAAATAGCCTGATAGTGGGCCTGTTCCGCCACCACTTTTGTCCCTTCTCCGCGACGAATCACCTGCGTTTTTTGCGCCTGCGGCTCCAGCAGACGTGCAAAGGGAATATCCAGGGCCACGCAAAGCGCCCAGAGCGTTTCCAGGCTAGGATTTCCATTGCCCGCTTCCAGTTGCGACAGGGTAGATTTCGCAATCCCCGCACGCCGGGCGATTTCCGCCAGCGACAGGCCGGTACGCTGACGTTCGCGCACCAGGCTTTTCGCGATCACGCTAATGGGCTGTGTCATTCACGACTCCGCGTTCTTTATATCGAACGAATCGTTCGACTTGTAAATCAATTCTGTTGCGTTCATTATAATGGAAATTCGTTCGATATGGCTAAAATAGTATGAAACATCACCTCTCATGTCTCAGCGGAGACACGATAAAAGCGATATTTTTAGTGTGTCTGGCCGTTGGCGTCGTCGGGATGTCCTACGGATCGCTGGCGATGGCCTACGGCTTCCCGATTTGGGTGCCGTTTGTACTCTCCATTTTTGTCCTGGCGGGGGCGTCCGAATTTATGTTTATCGGCATTGTCGCCAGCGGCGGGAACCCACTGGCCGCCGCCGCTGCCGGTTTGCTGGTGAATGCCCGCCATATTCCATTCGGCGTAACGGTACGTGAACTGGTAGGCACCCGCGCCGCCAGCTTTCTGGGCTGCCATATCATGAATGATGAAAGCGTCGTCTTTGGTCTGTCGCAAAAAACACGGCAACAGCGCAAAGCCGCCTACTGGCTGTGCGGCGCGGGCGTCGCAATTTTTTGGCCGCTGGGCGCACTGCTTGGCGCGATGGTCGGCAAACTGCTCCCGGCACCGGAAACCATCGGTCTGGATGCGGTATTTCCCGCCATTTTATTGGCGTTAGTGATCCCGGCGTTCAGGAATCGCACCACGCTGATCCGCGCCTGTAGCGGCGCCGGGCTGTCGCTTGCCGCTGTCCCCTTCGCACCGGTCGGGTTGCCGGTACTGCTCTCTCTGCTTGGCTTACTGACGAGGAAAAAATAATGGGCAACATGACGCTGTTTATCGTCGGTATTGCTGTGTTATCGGCAGGCACCTATCTGATGCGTCTTGGCGGAGCAAAGCTCGGCAACCGGCTGGCGCTCTCCGAACGTTCTCAGGCGCTATTGTCGGATGCGGCAACGGTATTGCTGTTTTCAGTGGCGCTGGCAACCACGTTTTATGAAGGCGAACATTTTGCCGGAATGGCGCGGGTACTGGGCGTCGCGTTCGCTGTTTTCCTGGCGTGGCGCAAAATGCCGCTGATTGTGGTGATTATCGCTGCGGCGGTGGTGACAGCACTGCTAAGGCTGGCGGGTATGCACTAAATATGAGGCATTTATCGGAATAGTAAAACAGTAAACGCAGAAACGAAAAAAGCGCCCTGAAGGCGCTCTTTCGACAGTTTTGAATCACTTATTTCAGAAGTTCAGCGGTCATATGCACGCGGTTACCGGAGTATGCGGAAGTGATTTTGTAATCACTGGCGCCAGCCTGCTGAGCCTGAGCGGCGATTTTTGCTTCTGCGCTTTCCAGAGTAGAGCCCGTCGCGGTAACAGACTGAGCGGCGAAAGAACCGAAAGAAGTAGCGAGAGCGATAACTGCGACAAAAGTTTTGATGCTTTTCATGATATAAACCCTTTAACTTAGTTGTTTGAGTAAGGCACCGTGCCTTGATGTGATAAATAATAGGCCGGTATTCGAACAACTAAAAGCGGAAGGATTTGCTATTCTTTTTCAAATTTACTGAATAAAACTCCACCTGTCATCAAACGCCGTGGATGCGTATAAATTGTCGCCTTGCCCGGCTTGCAAAAACCCACCAGCGTCAGGTTACAGCGCTCAGCCACGTCAACCGCTAACGTGGTGGCAGCGGAGACGGCAAACAGAATTTCAACGCCGCACATCGCCGATTTCTGCACCATTTCATAGCTGGCGCGACTGGAGACCAGCACCGCGCCCTGCTGCCAGCTTTCGCCTTCCGTCGCCCGGCGCCCCAGCAGTTTATCCAGCGCGACATGGCGACCGACATCTTCATGCCCGCCCGCTAATTCACCGGACGGCATCACCCACGCCGCCGCATGAGTACAGCCGGTAAGCTGACCAACCGGTTGAAAATCAGACAGATGCTTCAGCGCGCGATCAAGATTCGCCAGGCTAAAGGTTTGGGTAAACGGGAGCGGCGTAATGGGTTTGCCGATGTCATTCAGCTGCTCCACGCCGCAAACGCCGCAGCCGGTACGCCCGGCCAGGGCGCGACGACGTTCTTTCAGCCCCATAAAACGGCGGCTGGAAAGCTCAATCTGCACTTCAAGGCCGTTGCAGGAAGGAACGACGTCCATGCCATAAATATCCTGCGGACATTCAATAATGCCTTCCGACAGTGAAAAACCGATCGCGAATTGCTCCAGATCTTTCGGCGTGGTCATCATCACCACATGGGAAATGCCGTTATAGACCAGCGCGACAGGAACTTCCGTCGCCAGCATATCCGGTTTTGATTGCGTCAGGCACCCGCGCGTCCAGACGGCATGAGAAACAGCGCCCTCCGGGGATGAATTTTGATGGTCAGACAAAGCAGCTTCCTGGTATGGACTCACGATAAGAGAGATTGCGTTCAGGCAGGATGAGAGCGCCTTTGCGCATTTAACTGCGGTTATTGTCCTCCATTATTTTTGTGAGGTCAAAACCGGGGCAAAACCGCCCCGGTCGGCAGGATGAGAACGCTAGTTAGCCGCGAGAGCGTCAAACGACACGGTGTAGGTTTCTTCCAGATCCTGCGTATTGCTGGTCTGGAAAGCTTTATCGGCAAGATAAGTGGTGATCATCAGTGTTGCAACCCACTGTTTTCCTGCCACTTCCTGGCCGTTTACCGCAGCAGCGGACATATCCGGCAACAGCGTCATTTCCGCAGCGCCGCCCGATACCTGCGCCGCGCCCCGGGGAACCGAAGCCAACTGAACGGGAGCGTTATCGACTCTGGCATTTTTCATTTTAATCGACATCGCGCCGTTGTCAGAAAACCGCCAGGCCTGCCCCTGCCGGGCGGGGCCATCCACAAAGAGCCGAATTTTATGTTCATCAGTACAGATGACGGAGACCTGTAACTCCCGGGTGACGGAGGCATAACCGTGATACATATTCCCGGCGTATTCGGTGCTCCCCTCCCTCATATCCTCCCTGCGGAACCGCCCATAGTCGACCTGTTTTGTCGAAGATAAAATCTGACAGTCGCCTTCTTCCGCCAGCGCGGATGGCACATTCCCACACAAGAAACCCGCCAGTAATACAGGCATAAAAACGCTAAGGTGTTTCATGGAGCCAGCTCCCTGTTTCATTAGAGACATTTCCCTTTTATCTCCTCGTAGAATTTCTGCGGATCGGCTTCCGGCAGGGTGTAGTTCAGTTTGCATCGTCCACCGTCCACCTTCGCATACAGCTGATGGCTTGCTGATATATCATTCAGGAAGATCAAACCGTCCTCTGGCGCGGAAGTGATGTATTCCCCGGCGTCGTTGACAATGGAGACGCCTTTCGGCAACGGAGTACCGTCTGCACGCATGACAGAGAGCAGCACGCGCCGCTGACTCAGCGTGGTGAATTGCCATTTCGCGACCGCCCCGTGCGATGCTTTAATCGCCGTCCGGCCATTATTGACGTCAAGATTGCCCGGAAGACTTTGGGTATTGAGTTCCAGCGTACTTTCATGGAACGGCGTCAATGACGGGACGACGGCCTGGCCCCATTTATCGGTCCAGACGGGCCCGCGCGACGTCACAATTTCGATACCGGCAACAGGCTTGTCCAGTTGGGTAATGGCATACGTGTCCGCGACCGGATACGGTGAGAAGGTCACGCCATCGTCATGCGCCACAATGCCGCCACTCAATGCGGCAGAGTAGTTCGTATTGCTGTCGTTATCGCCGCCAGCCGCCACGGACAGCGTGGTATAGTGAAGATTGCTGTTGAGCGAGCTATCCCAGTCGGTAACACTTTCGTCCTGATCGCGAGACACGCCGACCGTGTATTGGTTGTCGTCATTCAGCGACCCCATCGCCCGCGTGCCATAAGAGCTTCTTCCTTCACTCTCGCGATACCACGAGTTCGTTGAAACACCGGTACGGCCTAACGGAACAGAAACGTTCACGTAGAACATATCGTGATCGCTCTCATCCCCACGACTGATATCCGATTCCCAGTTCACGCTGACGCTGAAATATTTATAGGTTTGCGACCAGGAAGAGATAATGCGGCGGCTATTATAGTCGCTGTCCCAGGCCTCATTACGGTAGTAGCCGAGCGAAAAACGCCCCAGAAGCGTATCCGACCAACTGACCGCGACGTTCGTATCGTATTTCGTTGGGGAGTAATCATCGTCGTCGCTATACAGTTCCTGCATTTCGCGATAGTCCGCCGTGCCGTAGCTGCCGCCCAGCGAAATCCCCATCCCCCAGGGCAAGGAATACCCAAGATCCAGCGTGGTTTTGTGCCCATCAGTCTGGCTACGGTTATCGATCGACCCAAGAAACCCGAGCGAGGCATATAAATTCTGTACGGGAACGGTATCCACATTGGCAGAGAAACCGTAATAGTGGTTATCCGCCATCACCATTCCGGCCATGAGATTCATGCGATTATTCACTGACCAGCCATCGGACGCCGACACAATCCAGGGTTGCTCAAAATTCGTGTCCATATCTTCCGCACGCCCCACGGCCAGAGAAAAGCCCGGCGCCCTGCCGACATGGTTGCTACGAAACGTGCTCGCCGATACGGTAAAATGGCTTTCGCTTCCATCGGTCTCCGTCACCGTGATATTCAGGTCGGTGTTGAGGTTAGCAATGGGCACATCGGTTAAGGTAAAGGGGCCAGCGGGAACAAGCGTTGAATAGATGATCTGCCCACCCTGGCGAATATCCACGCGCGCCTGAGAATATCTGGCGATCCCCGTCACCTCGACGCCGCTCCCCTCGTTCGGTAACAGGGTATTATCCGGCATGACTTGCACACCGTAGACCGATGGAATACTAAAGCGGCTGTTGGCAATGTTGATTTGCCCGCCCTGCACCATCACGCCATAGTCGGCGAAAGTGCGTTGCGCGTAGGTATAATACGAGTCGGTCTCTAATTCCTGGTCGCTGCCGTCGCTGACGAATTGCGTGCTGCGCACAATCCAGTCACCCGCATTAAAACCAAGTTCAAACGTTGACTGAAAGCGGTCTGAATTATCGCCGTCATATTTATAATGCGTGCCAAACATGGAGTAATTCAGCATTGCGGCATGACCACCGCGAACGTCCGCGACCTGTCGGTTATTATCTGGATCAATCGCTTCCTGCGGAACAACCAGCGACATTTCTTCTGTTTCAGGCGTAGCGCTAACGGTTGCCGTAGACCAGTATTGATGGATCAGCGGGCAGGTTTCTCTTTTTATTTTCGTGATGAGTCCTGCGCTTTCCAGAAATGCTTTATCAATACAGGGTTGCCCTTCCTCATTAAACTTAACCGACATGACACTGTGTTTCTTGCCATTAATAATAACGGTCACATTATGGACACCAGGAGTGAACCGGGACGCTAAGGAATAATAATCAGCAATCACAGGATCGAGACCATTAGATTCTAATGCATCAGTATCAAATACCGCTCTCGCCAACTCCATCGTTCCAGTAGAGGTCGGCATTATTTCCGCTCGTATACTGAAAGCGATTGCCGTCAGACAAAACACAATAATTCCTTTTTTAGCGGAACCGCGAATCATAACCACTCCATGTGTTTTACAATAAACTGAGATTAATTATTTTATTTCTGCGACAAAACTCTTCGCCTTATAGCCATAGCGCGTAGCAGGATACATTTCGATATTTTTATCCAGTGCGGATAATGTGGTCGAGGCATGGGCACTTATTGTTTCACCCGGCAGAATATAAGCCTTTGGTAAATCAGCGTGCGCGCCTGATGGCAATAATTTTAATTTCTGCTCCAGACGGATAACATAAGGCGTTTTATTTTCCACGCTGAGTTTTCCGCCGCGCATATGCCACTGGAGATCTTTCCACGGCTCCATATTCACGTCTAAACCCGAAGGATGAATAATGACGGGAAGGTTTTGGCTAAAGACCACTTTAACTTTGTTTTTATCCCGTTGCGGGATGGTCGTAAAAATAACGCGCTTCAAATGCTCAACTTTTAACGGCTCCGCGCTATTTTTAAGAACGAATCGCACACGTTGCGTCTTACCGGCATCAACACGCGTAACGGGTTGCGTGACAATCAGGCCAGGCTGAGGATCGTCTGGAAGATTGACGATTTTGGTATACAAGAGCTGGGCATCAGCATCGGTGTTTTTAACATCCATACTGCCGCCTTGCTCTTCTTCATTAATCAGCAGCAGCGACGTGTCGGGCACCATCCCGGCAGCCAGACAGTTAAATGACGCCAATAAACAGGCGCAGATTAATGTTTTCTTGAAGGAAAGCATAATATTAGTCCATTAATATTCATAACTGCTCCCCATAGTAATATGGGGAGCATCTACGATACGTGCAGTGTAATTACAGATATACCAGCTCTACGGTGGTTAAGCCGTCAAGCGTCGCTTCATCGGTAATTTGCAGATCGTCTGTCGGGTTGATAATCGCGGACACACCGACGTTAAAGTTGACTTTTGTTTGCGGTTCTGGCGCATCAGCCGAGCTTTTACCAAAGCTGTAAACCTCGCTGTTATTATTTATAATCTGCATATAGCTGTTGCCTGCTTTTGTTCCCCAGGTAGTGCCGTCATTTGCTGAGAAATAGGCAATCAGGTTATCGCCATTGCCGTTAGTCAGCGTTCCTGAATCAATCTGAATACCCAGCGCATATGCCCCAATTTTCTGGCTACCGTACAGCCCCAGGCCAAAAAGATAATTAGCAGAAGAAATGAAATCAGTCGATGCGAAATTAATGGCATAACCGGTGGTCGGTACAGAAGCGCTATGCATATCAGTAAAAGAAACGCCGACACGCGTATCTTCTTCACAGGTAATGGCGACTGGCACGGTTTTAATGTCAGGCAGTGCGGTTGGCGCAGTTGAATTTAATGACGCCACTTTGATGGTGCCAAAATCAGCGATACCGCCGCCGCTTGGGAATGACGGAATACAGGAAGCAGGAACAATTTTCCCTGATACTTTAATATCAACGCTCGGTGCCGCCATAACGGAAGAAGCCGTCAGCGCCAGCACAGACACCATCAGGCTTTTTTTAAAAAAAACATTCATTTTTATTTCCTTATAAAAGAAGCCACTTTATATAATGATGACCTCTGCATATTTCAAAAAATTGACATGACACCAACATACAATATTGGTTGGCGAAATTTATCATTTGTCAAAAAACCATACAATCGAAAGATTATTTTTAAGAATTTATTCCAGGAAAATCCTCAAAGGAAATCCTTATATACATTCACCAGACATATATAAAGATTCATATAAAAGATTAAATCCCGTTATTGTATAAATAATAAATATTATCTACCGCCAGAAAAGTCGATCCATCCAGAACTACCGATAAAGAATGCTGATACCTCATCTCTTTTCGAACAACAACACAATTATTTAACATAGTGATGATTACGCAGCGAAATTTATTAACTCCAAAGTATTAGTTCCTGCTTTTTCGGTTGCAAAGATCGTCAGTCATTATGCATCAATGTGATAAACATCACATTTTCATGTTGCCATCATGAAAACTCATTCACTTTTATTTAACCGCAACAGAACACACCTACCAACATTATGGTATCCTGAGTTATATCCCTCCCGGAACTGAGGGAATGCGCAAATTCTTCCCTTTGCGGCCGGTTTCATGGTGGTCCGCAAAGTAAAACTACATAGCAATGTCGAAACAAGGAGCAAACCATGCAGGTCAGCAGAAGGCAGTTCTTTAAGATCTGCGCTGGCGGTATGGCAGGCACCACGGCGGCGGCACTGGGTTTCGCACCCAGCGTAGCGCTAGCGGAAACACGGCAATATAAATTGCTGCGCACCCGCGAAACCCGTAACACCTGCACTTACTGTTCCGTTGGTTGTGGGCTGTTAATGTACAGCCTCGGCGACGGTGCAAAAAACGCCAAAGCATCTATCTTCCACATCGAGGGCGATCCGGATCATCCGGTCAGCCGTGGCGCGCTTTGCCCGAAAGGGGCCGGTCTGGTGGACTTCATTCACTCCGAAAGCCGCCTGAAATACCCGGAATACCGCGCGCCAGGTTCAGATAAATGGCAGCAAATCAGTTGGGATGAGGCATTCGACCGCATCGCTAAACTGATGAAAGAAGACCGCGACGCCAACTACGTTGCGCAGAACGCCGAAGGCGTGACCGTTAACCGCTGGCTCTCCACCGGGATGCTGTGCGCTTCCGCATCCAGTAACGAAACCGGCTATTTAACGCAAAAATTCTCCCGCGCGCTCGGTATGCTCGCGGTCGACAACCAGGCGCGTGTCTGACACGGACCAACGGTAGCAAGTCTTGCTCCAACATTTGGTCGCGGTGCGATGACCAACCACTGGGTCGACATGAAGAACGCCAACCTCATCGTGGTGATGGGCGGTAACGCCGCTGAAGCCCACCCGGTAGGGTTCCGTTGGGCGATGGAAGCTAAAATTCACAACGGCGCGAAGCTGATTGTGATTGATCCTCGCTTCACGCGTACGGCGTCGGTGGCCGATTTCTATGCCCCTATCCGTTCCGGTACTGACATTGCCTTCCTGTCAGGCGTACTGCTGTACCTGCTGAACAATGAAAAATACAACCGCGAATACACCGAAGCCTATACCAACGCCAGCCTGATCGTGCGTGAAGATTTTGGCTTCGAAGATGGCCTGTTTACGGGCTATGACGCGGATAAACGCAAGTACGACAAAACCAGTTGGGCCTACGAACTGGATGAAAATGGCTTCGCTAAACGCGATACCACGCTGCAACATCCTCGCTGCGTGTGGAACCTGCTCAAGCAGCACGTTTCCCGCTATACGCCGGAGGTGGTGGAAAATATCTGCGGCACGCCGAAAGCCGATTTCCTGAAAGTATGCGAATACATTGCGGAAACCAGCGTCAAAGATAAAACCGCGTCGTTCCTGTATGCCCTCGGCTGGACGCAGCACTCCATCGGCGCGCAAAACATCCGCACGATGGCGATGATCCAACTGTTGCTCGGCAACATGGGGATGGCTGGCGGCGGCGTCAACGCGCTGCGCGGTCACTCCAACATTCAGGGGCTGACTGACTTAGGGTTGCTGTCGCAAAGCCTGACGGGTTACATGACGCTGCCCAGCGAAAAACAGACCGACCTGCAAACCTACCTTGCCGCCAACACGCCAAAACCGCTGCTGGAAGGTCAGGTCAACTACTGGAGCAACTACCCGAAATTCTTCGTTTCTATGATGAAAGCCTTCTTTGGCGATAACGCGACGAAGGACAATGACTGGGGCTTCGACTGGTTGCCGAAGTGGGACAAAGGGTACGACGTCCTGCAATACTTCGAGATGATGAACGAAGGCAAGGTCAATGGCTATCTCTGCCAGGGCTTTAACCCGGTCGCCTCATTCCCGAACAAAAACAAAGTGGTTGCGTCACTCTCTAAACTGAAGTTCCTGGTGACTATCGACCCGCTCAATACCGAAACGTCCACCTTCTGGCAAAACCACGGTGAGTCGAACGATGTTGATCCGTCGAAAATCCAGACCGAAGTGTTCCGTCTGCCGTCAACCTGCTTCGCCGAAGAGAACGGCTCTATCGTCAACTCCGGCCGCTGGCTGCAATGGCACTGGAAAGGCGCGGACGCCCCCGGCGACGCCGTAACCGACGGCGAGATCCTGGCCGGTATCTTCTTACGCCTGCGTAAGATGTACGCCGAGCAAGGCGGCGCGAACCCGGAACAGGTGCTGAATATGACCTGGAACTACTCCACGCCGCATGAACCGTCTTCGGAAGAAGTGGCGATGGAAAGTAACGGTAAAGCGCTGGCCGATCTTATCGACCCGGCAACGGGTGCGGTGATCGTGAAGAAAGGCCAACAGCTCAGCTCGTTCGCCCAATTGCGTGACGATGGCACAACTTCCAGCGGATGCTGGATTTTCGCCGGTAGCTGGACGCCGGAAGGCAACCAGATGGCGCGCCGCGATAACTCCGATCCGTCAGGCCTCGGCAATACGCTGGGGTGGGCATGGGCATGGCCGCTGAACCGCCGCATTCTGTATAACCGCGCCTCCGCCGATCCACAGGGCAACCCGTGGGATCCGAAGCGCCAAATCCTGAAATGGGACGGCGCGAAATGGGGCGGGATGGATATCCCGGACTACAGCGCCGCTGCGCCGGGTAGCAACGTCGGGCCGTTCATCATGCAGCCGGAAGGGATGGGTCGCCTGTTCGCGCTCGACAAGATGGCGGAAGGGCCGTTCCCGGAACACTACGAGCCGTTTGAAACGCCGCTGGGGACGAACCCGCTGCACCCGAACGTTATCTCCAACCCTGCCGCCCGTATCTTTAAAGGCGACGCAGAGGCGTTGGGTAAAGCCGATAAGTTCCCTTACGTCGGAACAACTTACCGTCTGACCGAGCACTTCCACTACTGGACCAAACACGCGCTGCTTAACGCTATCGCGCAGCCGGAACAGTTTGTGGAGATCGGCGAGAAGCTGGCGAACAAGCTCGGCATCGCGCATGGCGATACCGTAAAAGTCTCCTCCAACCGTGGCTATATCAAAGCCAAGGCGGTAGTGACCAAGCGCATTCGCACGCTGAAAGCAGACGGCAAGGATATCGATACCATCGGTATTCCTATTCATTGGGGCTACGAAGGGGTGGCGAAAAAAGGCTTTATCGCCAATACGCTCACGCCATTCGTCGGTGATGCGAACACGCAGACGCCGGAGTTCAAGTCCTTCCTGGTGAATGTGGAAAAGGTGTAACGGAGACGACCTATGGCTTATCAATCGCAAGACATCATTCGTCGTTCCGCGACTAACGGTTTCACTCCCGCGCCACAGGCGCGGGATCACCAGCAAGAGGTGGCGAAGCTTATCGACGTCACCACCTGTATTGGCTGTAAAGCCTGTCAGGTGGCCTGTTCGGAATGGAACGACATCCGTGATGAAGTGGGCAGCAACATCGGGGTGTACGACAACCCGGCTGATCTGACCGCAAAATCCTGGACGGTGATGCGCTTCTCGGAAGTGGAGCAAGACGACAAACTGGAATGGCTTATCCGTAAGGATGGCTGTATGCACTGCGCCGATCCGGGCTGCCTGAAGGCATGTCCGGCAGAAGGGGCTATCATTCAGTATGCCAACGGCATTGTCGACTTCCAGTCTGAACAGTGCATCGGCTGCGGCTACTGCATCGCCGGTTGTCCGTTCGATGTGCCGCGCCTCAACCCGGACGACAACCGCGTTTATAAATGTACGCTGTGCGTTGACCGTGTGGTGGTGGGGCAAGAACCGGCCTGCGTGAAGACCTGCCCGACTGGCGCTATCCACTTTGGTTCCAAAGAGGCGATGAAAACGCTGGCAGGCGAACGTGTGGCTGAGCTGAAAACCCGTGGTTACGACAATGCAGGTCTGTACGATCCGGCGGGCGTCGGCGGTACTCACGTCATGTACGTGCTGCACCATGCCGACAAACCGAATCTGTACCACGGTCTGCCGGAAAACCCGGAAATCAGCGCGACGGTGAAATTCTGGAAAGGCATCTGGAAACCTCTCGCAGCGGTCGGCTTTGCTGCGACCTTTGCGGCCAGCATCTTCCACTATGTCGGTGTCGGCCCGAACCGTGCAGATGAGGAAGAAGACAATCTGCATGAAGAGAAAGACGAGGTGCGCAAATGAAACGACGTGACACCATCGTGCGCTATACGGCGCCGGAACGCATCAACCACTGGATCACCGCCTTCTGTTTCGTACTGGCGGCGGTGAGCGGACTGGGCTTTTTGTTCCCGTCCTTCAACTGGCTGATGCATATCATGGGCACCCCACAGCTGGCGCGCATTGTGCACCCGTTCGTGGGCGTGATCATGTTCGCCTCATTCATCATCATGTTTTTCCGTTACTGGCACCACAATCTAATCAATCGGGATGATATCTTTTGGGCGAAGAATATTCGTAAGATCGTCGTCAACGAGGAAGTCGGCGACACCGGACGTTATAACTTCGGCCAGAAATGCGTATTCTGGGCGGCGATTATTTTCCTGGTCCTGTTGCTGGTCAGCGGAGTGATCATCTGGCGTCCGTATTTTGCGCCTGCTTTCTCAATCCCGGTGATCCGATTCGCGTTAATGCTGCATTCATTTGCCGCAGTAGCGTTAATTGTGGTTATCATGGTGCACATTTACGCCGCCCTCTGGGTGAAAGGCACCATTACCGCGATGGTGGAGGGATGGGTAACCCGGTCATGGGCGAAGAAACATCACCCGCGCTGGTACCGTGAAGTCCGCCAGAAACAGGAAAAGTCATCTGAATGAGTATTCGCATAATCCCGCAAGATGAGCTGGAGAAGAGCGAGAAACGTACGGCGGATATGATTCCGCCGTTATTGTTCCCCCGGCTCAAAAATTTGTATAACCGCCGCGCCGAGCGTCTGCGCGAGCTGGCCGAAAACAACCCGCTTGGCGATTATCTGCGCTTTGCCGCGCTGATCGCACATGCCCAGGAAGTGGTGCTGTACGACCATCCGCTGGAGATGGATCTGACCGCGCGCATCAAAGAAGCGAACGCGCAGGGCAAACCGCCGCTGGACATTCACGTTTTACCGCGCGATAAGCACTGGCAGAAACTGCTGCATTCGCTGATTGCTGAGCTGAAACCGGAGATGAGCGGCCCCGCGCTGGCGGTAATCGAAAATCTGGAGAAGGCTTCGGAACAGGAACTGGAGCAAATGGCGAGCGCGCTGTTTGAATCCGATTTCGCCTCCGTCAGCAGTGATAAAGCCCCGTTTATCTGGGCGGCGCTGTCGCTCTATTGGGCGCAAATGGCTAGCCTGATCCCCGGTAAAGCCCGTGCGGAGTACGGCGAGCAGCGTCAGTATTGCCCGGTGTGCGGCTCAATGCCGGTTTCCAGCATGGTGCAAATCGGCACCACGCAGGGTCTGCGTTACCTGCACTGCAACCTGTGCGAAACCGAGTGGCATGTAGTGCGCGTCAAATGCAGTAACTGCGAGCAGAGTCGCGATCTGCACTACTGGTCGCTGGATAACGAACAGGCGTCGATTAAAGCAGAAAGCTGTGGTGACTGCGGTACTTACCTGAAAATTCTGTATCAGGAAAAAGACCCGAAAGTGGAAGCCGTCGCCGACGATCTCGCCTCACTGGTGCTGGACGCGCGCATGGAGCAAGAGGGCTTTGCCCGCAGCTCCATCAACCCGTTCCTGTTCCCGGGCGAAGGGGAGTAATTCTGACGTCAGGTCGGGTGGCGCGTGCCGCCCGGCTTATAAATGGTAAGGCGTAATGACTCCCGGAATCCCCGCAAAGTCCTTTGTATTGCGCGTCACGAGCGCAAAACGATGAATGTGCGCTGTAGCCAGAATGACCGCATCCGGCAACTTCATCCCGTATTCCTGCCTGAGACTGACACTTCTTTCGGCAATATCCTGTGAAACGCCAATAACGTTAAAAGCGCTCAATGCTATACGTGTGCGGGATTCCTGATGGTACTTTTTTGCCCCTACCATCACTTCCATCCAGGTAATGAGACTAATGGCATTCTGGGGTGAGTAAGCTTCGAGCGCCTTCTTCGCTTCATCACGCCCGCTAAATAAATCAATGAGAATATTGGTGTCAAACAACACCGGACCTTTAATCATTGCCACTCCTCGCGGAGCTTCCTTTCGTATTCAACGCCATCTTCTTCGCAACCTTGCCAGAGCCCCAGCGCATCGGAAATAGTGGTTTCGGCTTGTCCCTGCCTTTCCAGGTATTGTTCAACTGCTTCGCGTAATAGCTCTGCTCGCGGAAGATTACGCTGTTGTTTGAGGTCATCAAGCCGCTTGATAACCTCATCTGATAAATCAAGTAATATTCTGCCCATTTCCATCCCAGCCATCATACTCATATATACCTCCAGTATATCATTGGCGATTAATTTTCAAACAACATACACCGATGAAAGACCAGAAAAAAGACTTTATGAGCGCGATTTTTGCTTTTACGAGCCGCTTTCCAGAATTGCAACCTCGTCAACACTCCCCGTTCCTTTTCGCTAAAAACCAGGTTATAACGCTGTATATCCATACAGATTAAGGGAGTAAAAATGGCACTGGAAAGCGGTATTGCACAGCTGGTTGAGGCGTTTATCGCTGCGGGTCGCCCCTCTTCACGGGAGCAAAATATTGATGATCGGAGGGCTGGCTATATCGCCAGTACAGTACTTGCCGGAGAGACAGAAACGCGTGTACAGGTTGACGATATTGAAATTGATGCAATGACATTTCGCGTGGTTTCGCCACTGGCCTCTTCTGAAACGCTGCCCTGCGTTATCTACTATCATGGCGGCTGCTTCATCAGCGGCGGGTTTGCTACACATGATAACCAACTGCGACAACTGGCGTACCACAGCGGTTGCCGGATTATTGCGGTACAGTATCGCCTTGCCCCTGAGCATACTTTCCCGGCCGCGCATGACGATGCTGAAAAAGGGGCAAACATTATCTGGAATCATGCTGAAGAGCTTGGCATCGATCGCAAGCGTATTACCCTTGCTGGCGACAGCGCTGTCACCGCATTACGCCTGAAGCAGGCAAATCACTGGCAACCCGTACAGCTTGTGCTTATCTACCCCATGCTTGACGCAACCGCAGGGTTTAACAGCTACACCCGTCATGGTCTGGATTACATCATCACCCGAGATACGCTGCTTTCCGGCTATGAGATGTACTTACAGCAGACTGACCGTCAACATCCTGAAGTTAGTCCTCTCTGGCGGGATGATTTCAGCACTCTGCCGCCAGTACATATTATTACGGCAGAATTTGACCCACTTTGCGATGAGGGTGAAGCACTTTATCAACGGCTCACGGAACAGGGCGTTGATTGTACCTGCCAACGCTACCTCGGCGTGATTCATGGATTTTTCCAGTTGGGCGGCGTTAGCCATGCCGCACGAAATGTAATGCGGGATATCGCCTGGCGTATTGGAAACCCATCTACAGGGACGATTTATTAATATCCACTTTTGTTTTCATCTTGAAAACATACCGTAGGACATTGTCGTTGATAGAGTTTCTGGTTGACCGCAACGATCTGGAAAACCCGTTGTTTGAGCTGCTATCTGCCCGCATCCGTGATTACGAAAAGCACGCGCCAGAGTTCAGAGCACTCAATCAATGCCTGGATGACCGTCGCTCATATAAAAGCGCTCTCTGAGCGCTTTAAACTTCCTGCTGAAGCCTTTATCGAATAAAGGAGGTACCCCCTTTATCCTACTCTTCCTCGTTGCCGCCCTCTTCATAAGGGCCAAACGGTTTTGCCGGCAATACGATATAAATACCTTCAAAAACTGCGCCTGACGTCTCGTCGCCAAACAACTCCACTTGCAGTTGCACGCGTGCTTTACGGCCTCGCGCCAACCTGTCCAGATCGCCGCTCAACGACCCCAGATCGGCAATTGCGCTGGGTTTGCCGCTGATGGGCCTGCTGTAGCGAATATGCGCATCGGCGAGAATAATCGTACCGCCCAGATGACGCTCGCGCAGCATGAGCCAGATCAGCCCCCAGCCGGTAAGCGTTGCCAGTGAAAACAAACTCCCGGCAAACAACGTGTGGTGCGGATTCTGATTGCCCGTTTCAGGCATGGTCGTAATAAATTTCTGACCAGTGTACTGCTGAATGCGCACCCCCATTTTTTCACTTAACGGGATGTGCTCATACCAAGCCTGCTGAAGCTGCCCACACCAGTCGCCACGGTGCAGAATGTCATCCAGCGTCGCGACCGGTTTAATCATCAGAAAATGGCGAACCGGCGTGGTTTGCGGGGTCGTGATTTCCCCTTGATTCACAAAGCCAAGTTTGGCGAAGAACGCTACCGCATCTTCACGGGCGCTACAGGTGACGCGTTTTACCCCTTCCTGGCGCGCCACGGACTCCAGGGTCATCGCCATCAACGTTCCCAGCCCTTTATCCTGAACAGACGGTTCAACGGCCATGAAACGAATAGAAGCTTCGTTATCCGCATTGATATACAAACGCCCTACCGCAACCAGGTTCCCCTCTTCATCCACCACCATTTGATGATGCGCCATCGCATCCCAGGCATCGCGTTCGGAGCCTTTCGGCTGGTGGAGCGGTTTGCGCAGCATTTCCCAGCGAAACTGGTAGTAACGTGCTAATTCTTCTTCTGTTTGCGGTACTCGAAGGTGATACATAGCTGTACTCTCTCTTGTTACCCGCGGCCACGCCGGAAGCTGGCTCATACCTGTAGCCAGAACGTTACGGGGCCATCATTGACCAGCGAGACCTGCATATCAGCAGCGAAACGTCCGGTTTGCGTGTTCATTTCCTGTTGGCGGCAGCGCTCAACAAAGTATTCATACAGCGCTTCAGCGCGATCCGGCGCGGCGCCTCTTGAGAAGCCCGGTCGCATACCGCGTTCGGTATCGGCAGCCAGCGTAAATTGCGACACCACCAGCACGCTTCCCCCCGCCTGTTGCACGTTGAGATTCATCTTGCCTTCGGCATCGCTAAAAATTCGATAACCGAGCACGCGCTCGCACAGGCGATTCGCTTTCTGTTCGTCATCATCCCTTTCGACACCTAATAACACTAAAAGTCCCTGGCCGATTTCACCCGTCACCTCGCCCTCCACGGTGACGCTGGCACGGGTTACGCGCTAAATTAATGCAATCATGATTGGTCTGCTTCTTCTTGTTCTGCGGCTTGTTTGAGTTTGCGGTATTCCCCGAGAGTGACAGTTATTTCGGCACCAAGCAAGACGATACACCATGTCCAGTACACCCAGACAAACAAAATGGGGATAACCGCCAGCACGCCGTAAATCAACTGATATGACGGGAACATGGTGATATAAAGCGCGAATCCTTTCTTTCCTGCTTCGAACAGTACCGCTGCGACAAAAGCGCCGACAACAGCATCGCGGTTTGGTACGCGCGTGGTCGGCACAATGCTGTACAGCAGCCAGAACGAAATCCAGGAGAGAATCAGAGGGAATACCCTCAGGACGTTATCGATAACCGTGTTGAGCTCGCTGGCCCAGCGCAGAGAAAGCAGATAGGAGCTGATCGCCAGGCTGGCGCCCGCCAGCAGTGGCCCCAGGGTCAGGATCATCCAGTAAACGGCGAAAGAATACACTTTTGGACGCGTGCGTTTGCTACGCCAGATGGTGTTCAGGGCGCTGTCGATGGCATACATCAGCAACAGCGCCGTGACGATCAGTCCACAAGCGCCTACCGCCGTCATTTTGTTGGAATTTGCGACGAACTGCTCAATATAACGCTGAATAACATCTCCCGTCGCCGGGATGAAGTTAGCAAAAATAAAATGGCGTAACTGGAGGCTGACGTCGGAAAACATGGGAAAGGCGGCGAAAAGCGCAAAAACGACGGCGATCAACGGCACTAACGAGAGCAACGAGACATAGGCCAGGTTCCCCGCGAGGGTGGTCATATTGTCCTCGTCAATGCGCTGCCACAACAGTTTAAGCCAGGCCCTGACTGGACGCGTATGATGCCTGGCTTTTTGATGCACGTTTTTTAGCATAACAACTTCGCGAAATAGTCCGGGATGGTCGTTTTATCCGTCACCAGAATACTGGTGATCCCCAACTGGTTAGCCCCTTCTATATTATCGGCGTTGTCGTCAAAAAAGACCGTATCGGCGGCAGAAAAACCTTCTGTCTGCAAAACATGCTGGTAAATCCGCACCTCAGGTTTACGCATGCCCAATTCCTGGGACAGATAAATATGATCGGCAGCCTGGCGAACTTCAGGGTATTCATCCGGCCAGAAGGTCGTATGCAGACGGTTGGTATTAGACAATACGACGACACGATGCCCCTGCTCGCGAAGCTTATGCATGATGTCGATAACCTCGGGCCGTAATGCGACAAATACCGCCTGCCAGCCGTGGGAAAATTGCTCATAGCTCAGCGGCAACGCCATCTCATGGCACAATGCTTCTGCGAAGGCTTCATCAGTGATCTCCCCCCGCTCATGCTGATGAAACGCCTCTCCCATCGTAAAACTTTGCTTCAACGAAGCCAGCGGGACACGGCTCAGGTCACTCCATGCACCTAACACGCGGTTGAAGTCGATATCGACAATCACATTACCTAAATCAAAGATATAGAGCATGATCCTCTCCTTGCAAGCCGTGGATGAATAACTGTAGCGGGAAAGCAGGAGTTTGACTATGCGCCGGACAGGGAAAAAATCGACTAACGCAACCGGAAAAAAGGCGATGCAATGCATCGCCTTAACACTTTTCGCCGGATGGCGGCTATGCCTTATCCGGCCTACAAAACAGCCCGTAGGCCCGGTAAGCGGTAGCGCCACCGGGCGCCTGCCGGATGGCGGCTTTGCCTTATCCGGCCTACAAAATAGCCCGTAGGCCCGGTAAGCGGTAGCGCCACCGGGCGCCTGCCGGATGGCGGCTTTGCCTTATCCGGCCTACAAAATAGCCCGTAGGCCCGGTAAGCGGTAGCGCCACCGGGCGCCTGCCGGATGGCGGCTGTGCCTTATCCGGCCTACAAAATAGTCCGTAGGCCCGGTAAGCTATCCGCCGTTATGGTTCAGAAGCTGTATTTCACCCCCAACATCGCTGCTGTATCGCTATAACTGTTGTCGCCTACCTGCTGAGCTACATTCCCCCACACCTGCAAACGCGGGTTAATTTGCCCTTCCACACCAACTTTCAGCTCACCAATATTTTTGGTGCCGCTGATTTCATCCCGGATCGCCCCCATCTGGACGCTCTGGTTATGGGTATTGTGGAGCCAGTTTGCTTCAACAAACGGCTGGAACTCACGGTCTTTGCCGTCATCAATGGCGTTATGGCCTTTCAGGTATGCGCGCACACCGAGTCGGGTCATCAGGTTGCCGTCAGTTTTGTCTTTCACCTGGGTGCCGTTGCTTTCACGGTGCGAGTCGGCCTGCACGTCCATCCAGATCACCTGGGCTTTTGGCTGGAGCCAGTAACTCGTACGCTCGCTTTCGCCTATCAGGAAGGTGTATCCCCCTTCGATAGACGCCGTGATACCGTCAGATTTGTATTTTTCACTGGCAAGATGGTCACCCTGCACGGTGTTATCAAACCAGTTATAGAGCACCCAGCTATCCAGATACGTCCCGGTTTTATCCGCTTCATTCGCATACCACGTCGCATACACCCCCGCGCTGTAGCCGTTCACATGACCGCGTGAAGCGTAGCCATTATGGGTGTTATGCGTTTTACTTTTCTGATTGGCATAACCTGCCATCACCCCCAGATGCCAGCGGTCGAGACCATCGCTGCTCCACTGCGCCAGGTCGCCGCCAATCTGCAATACATAGCGATTAGCCTGCGTTTTCAGCTGTTTGCTGCCATCAGTAAAGCGCATATGACCACCTACGTTACGCATCCACATGCTGGTCACTTTCTGCTCGCCCGTTAACATGTCGGTGTACTGGGTTTCACCCAGGCGATCGTGCAGACGGGTGATAAACAGCGTATTGGCGGCATAGTTGTTCGCCAGATAGCTACCAAACTCAGGGCGGTATTGATGTTCACCAGGTTCAGGCGCTGGCGGCAGCGGTGGCTCTGGTGGCGCAGGGGGATCAACAGGATCGACCGGTCCTGGCGGCGTTGGTGGTTCCACGGGATCAACCGGCCCTGGTGGTGCTGGCGGATCCACCGGGTCAACCGGTCCCGGCGGTGTTGGTGGATCGACCGGGTCCGGGTTTTCTGGTTCCGGCTCCGGTTCCGGTTCCGGCTCAGGTTCTGGTTCTGGCTCCACCGGGCTTAGCTGGCTGGTGAGATACCAGTTACTGGCATTTTTCACCACGTCATAGTCATAGCCGCCCGCCACAATACGTCCGGCTTTGGTGAACGTTCCGTCGGAAACGCCCTCAACGTCCACAATCCCAATGCCGTTAAGGGTCAGATCGCCCACACCGCCGATGTTATTGATGCCTACGTTGGTATTGCCGGAGGTATCCCCTTTGACGATCAGTTTATCGGTAAAAGAGTCATCGCCTTCAAGCACGGTGTTCAACACCAGTAACGCATCTGTGCCGGTGTAGTTGCCCATCACGGTCAGGGTTTTAAAGGTACTTTCGTCATCGCGGGACACGCCATCTGCGCTATAACGCAATGTGGCCTGGTTCAGCGTCAGAGTAGAGACCACAGAGTTCCCGGTCATCGTCCATTCGCTGTTTGCACCGTTCATGTTGAGATTTATTGTGGCACGAAGCGATGTTGTATTTTCCAATTGTGATGAGTTGGCTATACCGACAAACTGGCTGCCATCATCCATTGTAAGGTCAATAATGCCACTCGAACGCGCATACAAATTGCCCTCAATATCATAGATACCAGAGCTTGCGGTATCCGTTGCGGCATCCCAGGAGCGGATTAAACCTTTACTTTGGTAGGCATACATCGCATAGGCATTATTGCCTGTCACTTTAATGGTTGTATTCCCACCCAGATTTACTCTGGAAAAGTCACTGTTGGCGTAAGCATAGATACCATTCGCCCCGTTCCCGGTTGTCGTGATATCAGTGTTATTAAGGTTAATCTCACCTTTTCGTCCCGCATAAACCCCATGAGCATTCGAACCAGAAGTGGTGATTTTTGCAGTCCCATTGATCGTGACATCCGCAACGCCTGCCGCGCTACCAAATAAATCTCCAGGATCTTTACCAGCATAAATACCATAGCCAGAATTTGCACCACCATTACCTCGGGTTACAACATCAGCATTCCCATGAATAATAATAGAAGATTTCGCACTCGTATTTACTCTGGAGATATTTGCGCGTAGTCCCATGCCGTCAGAAGCATCGACAGAAACATTACCGCTGACTTCAACAATTGAGTAAGCGCTGTTAAGTTCGCGTCCCAGATTAATCCCATCAGAACTGGTTCCGGTCGTGGTAATCTTGATATTTTCCGCTTCCAGCCTCCCCCCTGCGTTTTTGGAGTGAATACCGTCAGCTTCAGATCCCGTGGTGTTAATTACCAGGTCTTTAAATTTGTACCCCGTTGAATCAAGATAGACTCCCCACCCCTGAAGCGGTGTGGTTATACCATTCTGGCTGGTATTAATTAATACTTCATCAAACGTGGTGTAATCACGAGAACCACCATTCAGAGGATTACCAAAATAATAGATCGTCGTATCATCGCAGAAAAATTGCGTACTGGAGGATTGGCTACATCCTGCTGCCAGAACGTGTCCACTCAACCCGCTCAACGCCAGCGCACTGGCGATACAGAGCGCAAGCTTTGCCGGGATCGGCGTTTTTTGAATAAGACGAGAAGATTTCATGAGAGCCACCTTTTCCGTAAGGCTTTTTTATTCGGATAAAAGCATCAAAGACGCGTACATAAGATATTTATAAAAGGCGAAATCCATCCGCTCATCTTTAAATAGTTAAAGAGTCAGAGTTCAAAGGCGTAATGAATTGTCACCTTAGCAGAATAAATACAAGTATTCATTTAATCTGTCAATGTACGGCAGGGGCTCATGAGATAACAGTAAATAAAATGCACCTTATTTATTGGCATTATTCTTAATAACTATTTTTATAAAATAAAAGTATCTCCGGCAGGAGAATAAACGTCTTATAAAACAACAGCTATCAGGGTAACAATAAGCAGGTGGCTTTTATTTTAAGATTTTTATATCACCACCAGGATGATTATATATTTAGCAAAAAGGTGAAAAAGAACCGTCTAAAAAGACGGTTCTTTTTATAACCCCTTCAGACTGACGTTGCGTCATCCTGGTCTGGGCTAACCTGGACAATCTCAACCTGCTGTGACTGAAGCAGGTTATGCAATGCCGGGCCAGGGTACTCATCAGTAAACAGCGCCGTTACCTGCGACACGTTGCCAATCTCTACCGCTGCGGAAGCATGGTATTTCGTATGATCGGCAGCAAGGAGAATATGCCGGGAGTGAGCCATCATGGTTTTCACCACGCTGGCTTCATTGACGTCAAACTCCAGCAACGCGCCATCGCTTTCTATCGCGCCGACGCTGGTGACAAGATAGTCCGCACGAAACCCCGCCACAAACGCCGTCGCAGAAGGGCCGATAATGCCGCTGTTATGCGGGCGAAGCGTTCCGCCGGGCACCATCACTTCAAAACGCGGATTATTGTACAGAATATGCGCCACACGCAGGCTGTTAGTGATAATGCGCAGATGATTGTGGTTTAACAGCGCCCGCGCTACCTGCTCAACGGTCGTACCAATGGTGATAAATACCGTGGAGCCGTCTGGAATATAGTCCGCCACCGCTTCCGCGATGGCTTTTTTCTCTTCCGTCCAGGAGACTTCTCGCTGCTCAAAGGCGGTATTCACAACGCTGGAAGCCCGTCCCGCGCCACCGTGATGACGCGTAATCAATCCCTGATCGCTCAGTTTGCGGATATCGCGACGCACGGTCTGCGTGGACACATCCAGCAGGCCAGCCAGTTCGTCAATATTCATGTAACCGCGCTCGCCAATCAGCGCCAGCAACTGATCATGCCGTGGGTTACCGGTCAGTTCAGTAAGACTCATGCAAATTCCTCGAAAAACCATTGCCTTACATTTTATACAAAAAGTGACAGAAAAGATCGGGTTTGATCACAGTCAGGGATTCCGGCACGCCCGCCAGGTCGGGTGCATTTCAGTGCGGCCACGCCGCTGGCAAACCTGACGGCCTCTTCGACCGGCGTTCCACCCGCGAGGCTAAAGGCGAGCGCACCGTGAAAAACATCCCCCGCGCCGGTGGTGTCGACCACCTCTACCGGGAATCCGGGTTGATGCCGAAAGACATTATCGTCTAACCAGTCGCATCCTTCACCGCCGCGCGTGACATAGACATGTCCATTTGTGAGCATTTGTGATTTTTTTAACGCGCTTACGGTATCCTGTATTCCCGTCAGGCGCGTCAGACCCGGTTCAGAGAAGGCGGCATGATCGCTTAACGCCACCAGCTCGCTGATGTCCTGTGGCGTCACATCGCCATCCAGAACCGTCATGACTCCGGCCCGGCGCGCCAGCGTGAATGCCCGTTTCGCCCCTTCATGCCAGCGAACATCCGCCAGCACCACATCCCATTGAGAAAAGTCGATCTCATTAAGCCAGTCAGCGTCATGCAATAAATCCGGGCTGGGATAATTGACGATAATCCGCTCCCCTTTCACATCGACGATGACCGCAGACTGTGAGGACTTCGCCCCCGCGTAACGCCGGGTATAGCGGGTATTTACCCCCAGGGATTCCAGCTCCGCCAGCAGGCTGCTTCCGGTGTCGTCATCTCCCACACGCCCAATAAAGTCCACCTGCGCCCCCAGTTTCGCCGCAGCCACTGCGGCAGTTGCAGCAGGCCCGCCGCCCACTTCCGTATAACGTTTCGCCACATATTTACCTCCTTCAGTCGGTAAACCTTCAACGTAATAGATGCGATCCATCACGGTGATACCCACACAAGCAACACGAATCATGGTCATTCCTTAAGCATTTCGGGATGCGATTATTTTAATTTCGCAAAATGTTTAAAAAGTGACGGCTGTCAATTTTTTGACCATAAATTACAAATACGATCAAAAACAGACAAAATCAGCGTCACACAAGTGACAAAAAATGACATTCACGTTTCAGGAGAACGATATGGCAGTGATTGCATTTGTCGGATTAGGCCAGATGGGTTCGCCCATGGCGAGTAATTTGCTCAAGCAGGGCCATCAGCTCAGCGTCTTTGATGTGAACTCCGACGCCATACAGACCCTGGTGGAAAAAGGCGCTCGTCCTGCCAGCAGCCCGGCGCAGGCGGCGAAAGAGGCCGAGTTTGTCATCACAATGCTGCCTAATGGTGATCTCGTTCGCAGCGTGTTATTCGGCGATCAAGGCGTTTGCGAAGGCTTGTCGCAGGACGCGCTGGTGATCGATATGTCCACCATCCATCCGCTACAGACGGACAAACTTATCGCAGATATGCGCGCCAGAGGGTTCAGCATGATGGATGTCCCGGTCGGTCGAACATCCGATCACGCCATTGCGGGGACGTTGCTATTACTGGCAGGCGGCAGCGCAGAACAGGTGGAGCGCGCAACGCCGGTACTGATGGCGATGGGCAATGAGTTGATTAACGCTGGCGGCCCCGGCATGGGGATTCGCGTAAAGCTTATCAATAACTATATGAGCATCGCGCTGAATGCGCTTTCTGCCGAAGCCGCCGCGTTATGCGAAGCGCTGGGCCTCTCCTTCGACGTCGCGTTAAAAGTGATGAGCGGAACCCCGGCAGGCAAAGGCCACTTCACCACCTCCTGGCCGAACAAAGTGCTGAAAGGCGACCTTTCTCCCTCCTTCATGATCGATCTGGCGCACAAAGACCTGGGGATTGCGCTGGATGTTGCCAACCAACTGCATGTGCCGATGCCGCTCGGCGCCGCATCCCGTGAAGTTTATAACCAGGCTCGCGCCGCCGGTCGTGGCCGGGAAGACTGGACAGCCATTCTCGAACAGGTGCGTAACAGCGCCGGATTACCGAACAAATTCAAAATGTAACGACTGAATAAAGGAAAACTGAATGAACAACTACACCATCAAAGACATTACGCGCGCATCCGGCGGCTTTGCCATGCTGGCGGTCGATCAGCGTGAAGCGATGCGCTTAATGTTTGCAGCTGCTGGTGCGAAGTCTCCTGTTGCCGACAGCGTACTGACGGATTTCAAAGTGAATGCCGCAAAAGCGCTGTCTCCTTATGCCTCCGCCATTCTGATTGACCAACAGTTCTGTTACCGCCAGGTGGTGGAGCAAAACGCGATTGCAAAAAACTGCGCCATGATCGTCGCCGCCGATGCGTTCATTCCCGGCAATGGCATTCCTGTCGATAGCGTCGTCATTGATAAAAAGATCAATCCACAAGCGATAAAGCAAGACGGCGGTAAAGCGCTAAAACTGCTGGTGCTCTGGCGCAGCGATGAAGATGCCCAACAGCGTCTTGATATGGTCAAAGAATTTAATGAGATGTGCCACAGCAATGGTCTGGTGAGCATTATCGAACCGGTTGTGCGCCCACCTCGCCGTGGCGATAAGTTCGACCGTGAACAGGCCATCATTGATGCCGCGAAAGAGTTGGGCGACAGCGGCGCGGATCTCTACAAAGTTGAAATGCCGCTGTACGGCAAAGGCGCGCAGCACGACCTTCTCGCCGCGTCACAGCGCCTGAACGAGCATATCAATATGCCGTGGGTCATCCTCTCTTCCGGTATTGATGAAAAATTGTTCCCTCGGGCGGTCAGAGTCGCAATGACCGCAGGCGCATCTGGTTTTCTGGCGGGTCGCGCCGTCTGGTCATCGGTGATTGGCCTGCCGGATACCGAACTGATGCTGCGTGATATTTCTGTGCCTAAGTTGCAGCGTTTGGGTGAGATCGTCGACGAAATGATGGCCCGCCGTCGTTAATGTGAGGATGAAAGCATGAAATGGTTTAACACGTTGAGCCACAACCGCTGGCTGGAGCAAGAAACCGATCGCATTTTTGACTTTGGGAAAAAATCCGCAGTACCTACCGGTTTCGGCTGGCTGGGAAACCAGGGGCAGATCAGAGCGGAGATGGGTACGCACCTGTGGATTACCGCCCGTATGCTGCACGTTTATTCCGTTGCTGCATCAATGGGCCGTCCGGGCGCATATCAGTTAGTCGACCATGGTATTAACGCGCTGAACGGCGCGTTACGCGATCGGCGCTACGGCGGCTGGTATGCCTGTGTGAACGATGAAGGCGTGATGGACGCCTCCAAACAGGGATATCAGCATTTCTTCGTCCTGTTAGGGGCGGCAAGCGCCGTCACCACGGGCCATCCACAGGCCAGAAAACTGCTGGATGACGCGATCGAGGTCATCGAAAAATACTTCTGGAGCGAAGAGGAGCAGATGTGCCTGGAGTCCTGGGACGAAGCCTTCAGCCAGACCGAAGATTACCGTGGCGGCAACGCCAACATGCATGCCGTAGAGGCTTTTTTGATCGTGTACGACGTGACCCACGATCGTAAATGGCTCGACCGCGCGCTGCGCATCGCCTCTGTCATTATTCACGATGTGGCCCGCAACGGCGACTACCGCGTCAACGAGCACTTCGATGCGCAGTGGAACCCCATTCGCGATTACAACAAAGATAACCCTGCCCACCGTTTCCGCGCTTACGGCGGCACGCCGGGGCATTGGATCGAGTGGGGTCGCCTGATGCTGCACCTGCATGCGGCCCTGGAAGCGCGTTTTGAAACTCCGCCCGCCTGGCTGCTGGAAGATGCCAAAGGGTTATTCCACGCCACCCTTCGCGACGCCTGGGCGCCCGATGGCGCAGACGGCTTCGTCTACTCCGTGGACTGGGACGGCAAACCGATTGTACGTGAAAGAGTGCGCTGGCCGATTGTGGAAGCAATGGGCACCGCTTACGCCCTGTATACCCTCACCGGCGATAGCCAATACGAAGCCTGGTATCAGAAGTGGTGGGATTACTGCATCACTTATCTGATGGACTACGAGAACGGTTCGTGGTGGCAGGAGCTGGATACCAATAACCAGGTGACCACCAAAGTGTGGGACGGCAAGCAGGATATTTACCACCTGCTGCATTGCCTGGTGATCCCGCGCCTGCCGCTGGCGCCGGGGCTGGCGCCCGCCGTTGCTGCGGGCCTGCTGGATAGCAACGCGAAATAACAATATGACATGCCGGATGGCGACGTTAAGGCGTCTTATCCGGCCGACGAGCGACATGCTAACCGTAGGCAAGAGCGCTGCCGTCCGGCAACATTGAGGATAGAAAACTTATGCATACCCTACACAATATCACCCTGACAACAACCGATGGCGGCTTCACCCTGAGCTGGCAAGATCGTCTGCTGCTATCCCACAGCGCAGAAAATCCCTGCCTGTGGATCGGCGCCGGCGTCGCCGATATCGACATGTTTCGCGGTAATTTCAGCATAAAAGATAAGCTGAATGAGAAAATCGCGCTGACTGACGCAACGATAAGCCAGTCCCCGGATGGCTGGTTGATCCATTTCAATCGCGGCGATGCCATCAGCGCGGCGTTACACATCGCCACCGATGAGGCGGGCCGCCTGACGCTGAAACTGCAAAACAGCGATCTTACCCATAACCGCATCTGGTTACGCCTGGCCGCCCAACCAGAAGATCACATCTATGGCTGCGGCGAACAGTTCTCTTATTTCGATTTGCGCGGCAAGCCTTTCCCGCTCTGGACCAGCGAACAAGGCGTCGGGCGCAACAAAAACAGCTATGTCACCTGGCAGGCGGACTGCAAAGAAAACGCGGGCGGGGATTACTACTGGACCTTTTTCCCACAGCCCACTTTTGTCAGCACGCAAAAGTACTACTGCCACGTCGATAACAGCTGCTACATGAATTTCGACTTTAGCGCGCCGGAATACCATGAGCTGGCGCTATGGGAAGACAATGCCACCCTGCGTTTTGAATGCGCCGACAACTACATCGCCCTGCTGGAAAAATTGACGGCGCTGTTAGGCCGCCAGCCGGTGTTGCCGGACTGGGTTTACGACGGCGTGACGCTCGGCATTCAGGGCGGCACCGACGTCTGCCAGCAGAAGCTGGACACCATGCGCAACGCAGGCGTGAAGGTGAATGGCATCTGGGCGCAGGACTGGTCCGGCATCCGCATGACCTCTTTCGGCAAACGCGTGATGTGGAACTGGAAGTGGAACAGCGACAACTATCCGCAGCTGGATACCCGTATCAAGCAGTGGCAAGAAGAAGGCGTGCAGTTCCTCTCCTACATCAATCCTTACGTCGCCAGCGATAAAGATCTTTGCACCGAAGCAGCCAGACACGGTTATCTGGCAAAAGACGCTGCGGGCGATGACTATCTGGTTGAGTTCGGCGAGTTTTATGGCGGCGTCGTGGATTTGACCAATCCTGAAGCCTATGACTGGTTCAAGAATGTCATCAAGAAAAACATGATTGAGCTGGGTTGCGGCGGCTGGATGGCGGATTTCGGGGAATACCTGCCAACCGACACTTACCTGCATAACGGCGTCAGCGCGGAAATTATGCATAACGCCTGGCCGGCGCTGTGGGCGAAATGTAACTACGAAGCGCTACAAGAGACCGGCAAGCTGGGCGAGATCCTGTTCTTTATGCGTGCGGGTTATACCGGCAGCCAGAAATACTCCACCATGATGTGGGCGGGCGATCAGAACGTCGACTGGAGTCTGGACGACGGTCTCGCCTCCGTGGTGCCTGCCGCATTGTCGCTGGCGATGACGGGTCACGGTCTGCATCACAGCGATATTGGCGGTTATACCACCCTGTTCGACATGAAGCGTAGCAAAGAGCTGCTGCTGCGCTGGTGTGACTTCAGCGCCTTCACCCCGATGATGCGTACCCACGAAGGGAACCGCCCCGGCGATAACTGGCAGTTTGATGGCGACGCGGAAACTATCGCCCACTTTGCCCGTATGACAACCGTCTTTACCACCCTGAAACCGTATCTCAAACAGGCGGTGGCGCAGAACGCCAGAACCGGTCTGCCGGTCATGCGCCCGCTGTTCCTGCACTACGAGGACGATACGCAGACCTACACCCTGAAGTACCAGTATCTGCTGGGTCGCGACCTGCTGGTTGCGCCGGTCCACGAACAAGGACGCCGCGACTGGACGCTATATCTGCCTGAGGATAACTGGATCAACGCGTGGACGGGCGAAACGCTTCGCGGCGGCGAGATTACCGTGGACGCGCCGCTCGGCAAGCCTCCGGTCTTTTACCGTGCAGAGAGCGAGTGGGCATCTCTGTTTGCCTCTTTACGCACTATCTAATACGGCTCGCCCGTGGGGAAACTCACGGGCATATGGAGAAAAATAATGAGTCAAACGTCATCAAATCCGGCGACCCTACGCTTGCCGTTTAAAGAAAAACTTGCCTATGGGATGGGTGATTTAGGCTCCAATATCCTGCTGGATATTGGTACGCTTTATTTACTTAAGTTTTATACCGATGTGCTGGGTCTACCGGGCACGTATGGCGGTATTATTTTCCTGATCGCCAAATTCTTTACCGCCTTCACCGATATGGGCACCGGGATTATGCTCGACTCGCGGCGTAAAATCGGCCCGAAAGGCAAGTTCCGTCCGTTCGTGCTCTATGCCGCGTTTCCTGTGACCCTGCTGGCCATCGCCAACTTTGTTGGCACGCCGTTTGAAATCACCGGTAAGACGGTGATGGCGACGGTGCTGTTTATGCTGTACGGCCTGTTCTTCAGCATGATGAACTGTTCGTATGGCGCGATGGTGCCCGCCATTACCAAAAACCCGGATGAGCGCGCCTCGCTTGCCGCCTGGCGTCAGGGCGGCGCCACGCTCGGCCTGCTGCTGTGCACCGTCGGTTTTGTTCCGGTGATGAATCTGATCGAAGGGAACGCACAGCTAAGCTATATTTTCGCCGCCACGCTGTTCTCACTGTTTGGCCTGCTGTTTATGTGGCTCTGCTACGCAGGCGTCAAAGAGCGCTATGTGGAGGTAAAACCGGTTGAAGCGACCGAAAAACCGGGGCTGCTCCAGTCGTTTCGCGCCATTGCCGGGAACCGTCCGCTGTTCATTTTATGTATCGCGAATCTCTGCACCCTGGGCGCTTTCAACGTTAAGCTGGCGATCCAGGTGTATTACACCCAGTACGTACTGAATGACCCGATCCTTCTCTCCTGGATGGGCTTTTTCAGCATGGGCTGCATTTTTATTGGCGTCTTTTTAATGCCCGGCACGGTAAGACGCTTCGGCAAGAAAAAGGTCTACATCGGCGGCCTGCTGGTTTGGGTTATCGGCGATCTTCTCAACTACTTCTTTGGCGGCGGCTCGGTCAGTTTTGTCGCGTTTTCCTGCCTGGCGTTTTTCGGTTCAGCGTTTGTGAACAGCCTGAACTGGGCGCTGGTCTCCGACACGGTGGAATACGGTGAATGGCGCACCGGCGTGCGTTCAGAAGGAACGGTATACACCGGTTTTACCTTCTTCCGTAAGGTGTCTCAGGCGCTGGCGGGCTTCTTCCCCGGCTGGATGCTGACCCAAATCGGCTACGTGCCCAATGTGGTGCAATCGGCAGGCACTGTCGAAGGTTTGCGGCAGCTGATCTTCATTTATCCGTGCGCGCTGGCGGTGATAACCATCATCGCAATGGGATGTTTCTACAACCTCAACGAGAAGATGTATGTCCGCATCGTTGAAGAGATAGAAGCCCGTAAACAAACGGCTTAACAATGATAATAAAGGCGCCCTTCGGGGCGTTATTGAGGAGCGATTATGTCTGACCATGATCCGCTGACGCTAAAACTGAGCCTACGGGAAAAATATGCCTATGGCATGGGTGACTTCGGCTCAAATTTGATGCTGTGTATCGGTACGCTGTATCTGCTTAAGTTTTATACCGATGAACTGGAAATGCCCGCATATTACGGTGGGATTATCTTTCTGGTGGCGAAGTTCTTTACCGCGTTCACCGATATGTTGACGGGGGTGCTGCTGGATTCCCGTCGTCATATTGGCGCTAAAGGTAAGTTTCGCCCTTTCATTCTGTATGCATCATTTCCTGTCGCGCTGGTTGCCAGCGCGCAGTTTCTCGCCACCGATTTTACACTGACGGTCAAAACAGCGCTGGCAACCGTACTGTTCATGCTGTTTGGCCTGTTTTACAGCCTGATGAATTGCTCATACGGGGCGATGGTGCCCGCTATCACCAGAAACCCGCATGAGCGCGCCCAACTCGCAGCATGGCGTCAGGGCGGCGCAACGCTCGGTCTGTTGCTGTGTACCGTTGGCTTTATGCCAATTCAGGCGCTCTTCACCCAGTCATCTTCTCTGGGTTATCTGGTAGCCGCGCTGATTTTCTCCGTTTGCGGCCTGTTCAGTATGTGGTGGTGTTTCAGCGGGGTGAAAGAACGGTATATCGATATCGTTCCGGCACACCATAAGCCCAGCATTCTTAAATCCTTCTGTGCGATTTTCCGCAATCCGCCGCTGCTGGTGCTCTGCGTAGCCAACTTATGTACGCTGGCCGCGTTTAACATCAAACTGGCGATTCAGGTCTATTACACCCAGTACGTGCTGAACGACATCCATTTGCTGTCATGGATGGGATTTTTCAGTATGGGGTGCATTCTGGTCGGCGTACTGCTGGTGCCCGTAACCGTAAAACGGTTTGGGAAAAAGCAGGTCTATCTCGGCGGCCTGACGCTGTGGGCTATCGGCGATGTGCTGAACTTTCTCTGGGGAGGAACCTCTTTCCTGTTCGTGATCTTCTCCTGCATGGCGTTTTTCGGCACCGCGTTCGTTAACAGCCTGAACTGGGCGCTGGTTCCTGATACGGTCGATTACGGCGAATGGAAAACAGGCATTCGTGCGGAAGGGTCGGTCTATACCGGTTATACCTTCTCACGAAAAATTTCTGCGGCGCTGGCGGGTTTCTTGCCCGGCATTATGCTGACGCAAATTGGCTACGTGCCGAACATAGCGCAAAGCGCGGAGACGTTACTTGGCCTGCGTCAGCTGATATTTCTCTGGCCATGCGGCCTGGCGATTATCGCCGCTCTCACAATGGGCTTTTTTTATAAGCTCAATGAAAAACGTTTTGCTTTTATTATTGAGGAAATTAGCCAACGAAAGAAACAATCGATACAAACCGGCGTTGTAAGCCATTAAAAAACCTCTGTTCTAATTAAATAAAATAATTGCCGCTCTATCCATTTCGATGGATAGCGGCTCCCTACGCTTAAAAAATGGATTTACTATGAAAACGTTGAACACAATAATGCTGTTATCCTCTGTTATCTCCACTTCTGTTTTTGCGGGCGCGTATGTGGAAAACCGCGAGGCCTATAATCTGGCATCCGATCAAATGGAATTCATGCTGCGCGTTGGCTACAACTCCGATATGGGGGCTGGAATTATGTTGACCAACACCTATACGCTACAGCGTGATGATGAATTAAAGCATGGCTATAATGAAATTGAGGGTTGGTATCCGTTATTTAAACCGACGGACCGGTTAACCATTCAACCCGGTGGTCTGATAAACGATAAAAGCATCGGTTCTGGCGGCGCTGTTTATCTGGACGTCAATTATAAATTCACGCCGTGGTTTAACCTGACGGTTCGTAATCGTTACAACCATAATAACTACAGTTCTACTGATTTAAATGGTGAATTAGATAATAACGATAGCTATGAAATCGGCAACTACTGGAATTTCATCATTACTGATAAATTTTCTTATACCTTTGAGCCACACTATTTTTATAATGTGAATGATTTTAACAGCAGCAACGGAACCAAACACCACTGGGAAATTACCAATACTTTCAGATACCGGATTAACCAGAACTGGCTGCCGTACTTAGAGTTACGTTGGTTGGATCGCAATGTGGAGCCCTACCATCGAGAGCAAAACCAGATTCGTGTCGGGGTAAAATATTTCTTCTGAACAGGATAATAAAAAAGCCGCTGAAATCAGCGGCTTTTTGTTGCCGGATGGCGGCTAACGCCTTATCCGGCCTACGAATCGGAGTTATCAGGCCGATTTTGTAAGCCCGTATTACTCTTCTTTCGCGCCGCGCATTGCACGACGACGATCGTTTTCCGTCAGGTGACGTTTACGAATACGGATAGAGGTTGGAGTCACTTCTACCAGTTCGTCGTCATCGATGAACTCCAGAGCCTGCTCCAGGGTCATCTTGATCGGCGGAACCAGAACCGTTGCTTCGTCAGTACCAGACGCACGCATGTTGGTCAGTTTCTTACCGGTCAGGCAGTTTACGGTCAGGTCGTTAGAACGGCTGTGAATACCGATGATCTGGCCTTCGTAAACTTCCGCGCCGTGACCCAGGAACAGCTTACCGCGATCCTGCAAACCGAACAGTGCGAACGCAACCGCTTTACCCTGACCGTTGGAGATCAGTACGCCGTTCTGACGCTGGCCCACTTCGCCCGGACGGATATCGTCGTAGTGGCTGAAGGTGGAGTACAGCAGACCCGTACCGGAGGTCATGGTCATGAACTCTGAACGGAAACCGATCAGACCTCGGCTTGGGATCACGTAGTCAAGACGTACGCGGCCTTTGCCATCTGGATTCATGTTTTTCAGGTCGCCTTTACGCTCGCCCAGCGCCTGCATCACAGAACCCTGGTGCTGCTCTTCGACGTCCAGCGTGACGTTTTCGTACGGCTCTTGTTTACGGCCGTCGATTTCGCGGAAGATAACTTTCGGACGGGAAACCGCCATCTCGAAACCTTCACGACGCATGTTTTCAATCAGAACGGACAGGTGCAGTTCACCACGACCGGATACACGGAACGCGTCCGCATCTTCGGTTTCTTCAACGCGCAGCGCAACGTTGTGTACCAGTTCTTTGTTCAGACGCTCAAGGATCTGACGAGAGGTCACGTATTTACCTTCTTTACCGCAGAACGGAGAAGTGTTTACGCAGAAGAACATAGAAACGGTCGGCTCATCAACAGACAGCGCTGGCAGCGCTTCAACATTCTGCGGATCGCAGATGGTGTCGGAGATGTTCAGCTCGCCCAGACCGGTGATTGCAATGATATCGCCCGCTTCCGCCAGGTCGCTATCAATACGTTCCAGACCCAGGTGAGTCAGCACTTTGCCCACTTTACCGTTACGGGTTTTGCCTTCGCTATCGATGATAGTGATCTGCTGGTTCGGCTTCACTTTACCGCGCTTGATACGACCAATGCCGATAACGCCAACATAGTTGTTGTAGTCCAGCTGAGAGATCTGCATCTGGAGCGGGCCGTCCAGGTCAACGTCCGGTGCCGGTACGTGGTCAACGATCGCCTGATACAGCGGGGTCATGTCTTCCGCCATATCTTCGTGATCCAGACCTGCGATACCGTTCAGCGCCGAAGCGTAGATGATCGGGAAGTCCAGCTGTTCGTCGGTCGCGTCGAGGTTAACGAACAGGTCGAATACCTGGTCTACAACCCAGTCAGGGCGCGCGCCAGGACGGTCAACTTTGTTGATAACAACAATCGGCTTCAGGCCATGAGCAAAGGCTTTTTTGGTCACGAAGCGCGTCTGCGGCATCGGGCCGTCAAATGCGTCAACCACCAGCAGCACGGAGTCTACCATGGACATTACACGTTCAACTTCACCACCGAAGTCGGCGTGTCCTGGGGTATCAACGATGTTGATACGGTAATCATTCCATTTGATAGCAGTGTTTTTAGCGAGGATGGTAATCCCACGCTCTTTCTCCAAATCGTTGGAGTCCATCACACGCTCTTGAGTTTCGGCACGCGCATCAAACGTACCGGATTGCTGTAGCAGCTTATCGACCAGGGTAGTTTTACCGTGGTCAACGTGCGCGATGATGGCGATGTTACGCAAATTTTCGATCACAACTTTGCCTCAGGCATTAGAAATAGCGCGTTATTGTACACGGATTAATCGCACTACAAAACAGGATCACAGAGATCCTCCGCAAACAAGTATTGCAGAGTTTCTTTGTGATCGCTTTCACGGAGCGTTAAAAGGGTCACTCACTGTCCATTGCACCAATATAGTGCTTAATGTTCACATTAAAGCACTATATTGGTGCAACATATCCACTATGGTGCGGCCCTTTTGCACGATGGTGCGCATGATAACGCCTTTTAGGGGCAATTTAAAAGTTGGCACAGATTTCGCTTTGTATTTTTTACGGCGACACGGCCAATTTTTGCAGAATTGAAGACTTCGTTACCACGACGACAATGACCAATCCGGGAGAGTTAAGTATGTCCGCTGAACACGTTTTGACGATGCTGAATGAGCATGAAGTGAAGTTTGTTGATTTGCGCTTCACCGATACCAAAGGTAAAGAACAGCACGTCACGATTCCTGCTCATCAGGTGAATGCCGAATTCTTTGAAGAAGGCAAAATGTTTGACGGCTCCTCGATCGGTGGCTGGAAAGGTATCAACGAATCCGACATGGTTCTGATGCCGGACGCATCCACTGCGGTCATTGACCCGTTCTACGCTGATTCTACGCTGATTATTCGTTGCGACATCCTGGAGCCAGGCACCCTGCAAGGTTACGATCGCGACCCGCGTTCCATCGCCAAGCGCGCGGAAGAGTACCTGCGCTCTACCGGCATCGCAGACACCGTTCTGTTCGGGCCAGAGCCAGAGTTCTTCCTGTTTGACGATATCCGCTTCGGTTCTTCTATCTCCGGTTCCCACGTCGCTATCGACGATATCGAAGGCGCATGGAACTCCTCCACCCAGTACGAAGGTGGCAACAAAGGTCACCGTCCGGCAGTAAAAGGCGGTTACTTCCCGGTTCCGCCGGTAGACTCTTCTCAGGACATCCGTTCTGAAATGTGTTCCGTTATGGAGCAAATGGGTCTGGTTGTAGAAGCACACCACCACGAAGTGGCAACCGCAGGTCAGAACGAAGTGGCAACCCGCTTCAACACCATGACCAAAAAAGCGGACGAAATTCAGATCTACAAATACGTTGTGCACAACGTCGCTCACCGTTTCGGTAAAACTGCGACCTTTATGCCAAAACCGATGTTCGGCGATAACGGTTCCGGTATGCACTGCCACATGTCCCTGTCCAAAAACGGGACTAACCTGTTCTCCGGCGACAAATATGCGGGTCTGTCTGAGCAGGCGCTGTACTACATCGGCGGCGTAATCAAACACGCGAAAGCGATCAACGCCCTGGCGAACCCGACCACTAACTCCTACAAACGTCTGGTTCCGGGTTATGAAGCACCGGTCATGCTGGCCTACTCCGCCCGTAACCGTTCTGCCTCTATCCGTATTCCGGTTGTTGCCTCTCCGAAAGCGCGTCGTATCGAAGTGCGCTTCCCGGACCCGGCTGCGAACCCGTACCTGTGCTTTGCCGCTCTGCTGATGGCGGGTCTTGACGGTATTAAGAACAAGATCCACCCAGGCGAAGCGATGGACAAAAACCTGTATGACCTGCCGCCGGAAGAAGCGAAAGAGATCCCACAGGTTGCAGGCTCTCTGGAAGAAGCGCTCAACGAGCTGGATATTGACCGCGAATTCCTGAAAGCAGGCGGCGTGTTCACTGATGAAGCGATCGACGCGTACATCGCCCTGCGCATTGAAGAAAATGACCGCGTGCGCATGACGCCGCACCCGGTAGAGTTTGAGCTGTACTACAGCGTTTAATCGTTGAGTTGCCGTGGAACTTTTAGCCTGTTCAGGCAGGTTTGAGATTGATGGCGAATGATAAGACGCCTGATGGCGCAAGCTTATCAGGCCTACCGGTAACATCACCTTGTAGGCCGGATAAGGCAAAGCCGCCATCCGGCACAACGTTTGCCACTCATCTGTAGCCCATCACACGATGGGCTTTTTTCTCCACCAACGTTCTGATCCCACGCGCTTTTTACACGTAAAAAGCTATAATGCACTAAATTGGTGCAAACTATTCCAGGAGACTGCTAAATGGCAACAGGCACGCAGCCCGATGCTGGGCAGATCCTCAATTCTTTAATCAACAGCATTTTACTGGTTGACGACGAGCTGGCGGTGCATTACGCCAACCCGGCCGCACAACAGCTGCTCGCCCAAAGCGCCCGCAAGCTGTTTGGTACTCCGCTGCCTGAGCTGTTGAGCTATTTTTCATTAAATATTGGGCTGATGCGCGAAAGCCTGGAAGCGGGTCAGGGATTTACGGACAACGAAGTCACGCTGGTGATCGACGGACGCTCTCATATTCTCTCGCTAACCGCCCAGCGCCTGCCGGATAACTTCATCCTGCTGGAAATGGCGCCGATGGATAACCAGCGTCGCCTGAGCCAGGAACAGCTTCAGCATGCCCAGCAAATCGCCGCCCGCGACCTGGTGCGCGGTCTGGCGCATGAGATCAAAAACCCGCTTGGTGGTTTACGCGGCGCGGCCCAGCTGCTCAGTAAAGCCCTGCCTGACCCGGCGTTGCTGGAGTACACCAAAGTCATTATTGAGCAGGCCGACAGGCTGCGTAATCTGGTTGACCGACTGCTGGGGCCGCAACAGCCGGGTATGCACGTCACGGAGAGTATCCACAAAGTCGCAGAACGCGTCGTCGCACTGGTGTCGATGGAGCTGCCGGAGAACGTCACGCTGATTCGTGATTACGACCCCAGTCTGCCGGAACTGCCTCACGACCCGGACCAGATTGAACAGGTCCTGCTGAACATCGTGCGTAACGCTTTACAGGCGTTAGGGCCGGAAGGCGGTGAAATCATTCTGCGTACCCGTACCGCATTCCAGCTGACGCTGCATGGCGTGCGTTATCGCCTGGCGGCGCGCATCGACGTTGAGGACAACGGGCCGGGTATTCCGTCCCATTTACAGGACACGCTGTTTTACCCGATGGTCAGCGGTCGCGAAGGCGGCACCGGGCTGGGCTTATCCATTGCCCGTAATTTGATTGATCAGCATTCCGGCAAAATTGAATTTACCAGTTGGCCGGGTCATACCGAGTTCTCGGTTTACCTGCCTATCAGGAAATAAAGGTGACGTTTATGCAACGAGGGATAGTCTGGGTAGTCGATGACGATAGTTCCATCCGTTGGGTGCTTGAACGTGCGCTCGCCGGGGCGGGATTACATTGCACCACATTTGAAAACGGCAACGAAGTGCTGGACGCGCTGGCGAGTAAAACGCCGGATGTCCTGCTGTCGGATATCCGTATGCCGGGAATGGACGGACTGGCGCTGTTAAAACAGATCAAACAGCGTCACCCCATGCTTCCGGTCATCATAATGACGGCGCATTCCGATCTTGATGCCGCCGTCAGCGCTTATCAACAAGGCGCGTTTGATTATCTGCCAAAGCCTTTTGATATTGACGAAGCGGTCGCGCTGGTTGAACGCGCGATCAGCCATTATCAGGAGCAGCAACAGCCACGCAATGTCCAGAGCAACGGCCCGACAACCGATATCATCGGCGAAGCGCCCGCGATGCAGGATGTCTTTCGCATTATTGGCCGCCTCTCACGCTCGTCTATCAGCGTGCTGATCAACGGCGAGTCCGGGACCGGTAAGGAGCTGGTCGCCCATGCGCTGCATCGCCATAGCCCACGCGTAAAAGCTCCCTTTATCGCCCTGAATATGGCGGCTATTCCGAAGGATTTGATCGAGTCCGAACTGTTTGGTCATGAAAAAGGGGCGTTCACCGGGGCGAATACCATTCGTCAGGGGCGCTTTGAGCAGGCCGACGGCGGCACGCTGTTTCTCGATGAGATCGGCGATATGCCGCTGGATGTGCAGACGCGTTTGCTACGCGTCTTAGCCGATGGACAGTTTTACCGCGTTGGTGGCTATGCGCCGGTGAAGGTTGATGTGCGGATTATCGCCGCCACCCATCAGAACCTGGAATTACGCGTACAGGAAGGTAAGTTCCGTGAAGATCTGTTCCACCGCCTGAACGTGATTCGCGTACATTTACCGCCGCTGCGCGAGCGCCGGGAAGATATTCCACGCCTGGCGCGGCATTTCCTGCAAGTGGCTGCCCGCGAGCTGGGCGTCGAAGCCAAATTGCTCCACCCGGAAACCGAAGCGGCGCTGACGCGTCTGGCCTGGCCTGGCAACGTGCGTCAACTGGAGAATACCTGCCGTTGGTTAACGGTGATGGCCGCCGGACAGGAGGTTCTGATTCAGGACTTACCCGGCGAGCTGTTTGAAGCCACGGTGCCAGACAGCCAGTCGCACATACAGTCAGACAGTTGGGCCACATTGCTGGCACAGTGGGCGGATCGCGCGTTGCGTTCCGGTCATCAAAACCTGCTTTCTGAAGCGCAGCCTGAGCTGGAGCGTACGCTGTTAACCACCGCGCTGCGTCATACCCAGGGGCACAAACAGGAAGCGGCTCGGCTGCTGGGATGGGGTCGTAACACCCTGACTCGCAAGCTAAAAGAGCTGGGTATGGAGTGACGATTCGTCGTTGTGTAAAGATTAATATTTAAGCGCAAATTGCCGTTATTTTGCGCTTTACTGTTCCGATGAGTTGAGTATGATCATGCCCGGCAAACAGGGGGAATCATCATGCTGGAATCATTAATTAATCTGGTATCGAGCGGAGCGGTCGACAGCCACACGCCACAAACTGCGGTTGCCGCAGTGCTGTGTGCAGCGCTGGTTGGGCTGTTTAGCTAAATGCGTGCCGGATGGCGCTACCGCTTATCCGACCTACGGTTGATGTTAACTTGTAGGCCCGGTAAGCGGTAGCGCCACCGGGCAACGCCACTAAATCACCCGTGAGAACTGCTGCATCCGCGCTTTCTGGCGCAGATAAGCATCAAAGCACATACAGATGTTACGGATCAGCAGACGGCCTTTCGGCGTAACCTGAATCCCCTTATCATCCACATCCACCAGCCCATCTTTCGCCAGCGGCGCCAACAGCGCTAAATCTTCCGCAAAGTACGCCGCAAAGTTGAGATCCCACTGCTGTTCAACCGCTGCGTAATCGAGACGGAAGTTGCAGATCAGCGACTTAATAATATCCCGACGAATGCAGTCATCGCGGGTCAGCACAATGCCGCGCCATAACGCATTCCCCAGCTCATCCACCTGCTGATAGTAGCGCTTCAGCTCTTTCTGGTTCTGCGCGTAGCTGTCGCCAATCATACTGATGGCGGAAACGCCCAACCCCAGCAGGTCCGTATCGCCCTGAGTGGTATAGCCCTGGAAGTTACGATGCAGAACGCCCTCACGCTGGGCAACGGCCAGCTCGTCATCCGGGCGGGCAAAGTGATCCATCCCGATGAACTGATAGCCCGTCTCCGTCAGCGACGAGATGGTCTCTTGCAGGATATCGAGTTTTTGCTGCGCGCTGGGCAGGTCGGCCTCTTTGATTTTGCGCTGAGCGGCGAATAACGTGGGCAAATGAGCGTAGTTAAAGACGCTCAGGCGATCGGGGCTCAGCTCTGCCACGCGTCTGAGCGTAAAGGCGAAGCTTTCCGGCGTTTGCTTTGGCAGCCCGTAAATCAGATCGATATTCGTCGAGGTGAAGCCTATCTCGCGCGCATGATTGAGCAGCGAGAAGATAAACTCTTCATCCTGCTCGCGGTTAACCAGACGCTGAACGTCTTTATTGAAATCCTGCACCCCCATACTCAGGCGGTTAAACCCTTGCGCGCGTAAATGATCGAGCACATCCAGCTCAATTTCACGGGGATCGACTTCGATCGAGATTTCGACGTCGTCGTTAAAATGAAAGTTTCCACGCAGAAGCGTCATTAACCGACTGATTTGCGCTTTATTCAGGTACGTTGGCGTTCCGCCGCCCCAGTGCAGTTGACTAACGCGACGTCCGGCAAACAGCGGCGCGCGATGAATAATTTCTTGTTCAAGCGCATCGAGATATTGGTCGGCCTTATGCTGCTGGCGGGTCACAATCTTGTTGCAACCGCAGAAGTAGCACAATTTATGGCAAAACGGGATATGAACGTACAGAGACAGCGGACGTTCAGGGTAACGCGCCACAGCGTGCTGAAATGCCTCTTCGCCGTAGTCTTCCGAAAACTCCAGCGCTGTGGGATACGAGGTATATCGTGGCCCGGAATAGTTATATTTCTGGATCAGGGCCAGATCCCAGTCTATCAACTGTTCAGACATGCTCACTCCTTCCGATGGCGTCGCTGGCGGGTACGGCGTACCGGCTTTACCCCACTACGGGTAATAAACCGGTTGCGCAGCCACTTCTGTCGCCGCGACAACCGCTGTAGTTTAACGAATAACCACACCAGATAACATACAACCGGAAGGGTTATAAGCAGGACGGGAAGGCCCACGGTGTAAACCCGTTAGTTGCCGCCCCGGAGCAGGCGCATCATATCTTCCTGCTTTTCGTCCTCTTCCTCTTCTTCATCGTCATCATAAGAGAGGCCCAACTTCTGCATCAGCTCATCAATACGATCCAGTTTGGCATCTACCCAGGTTTGGTCTTCCGCACTCAGGGTTTCGCCTGCTTCCAGACGTTCCAGCAGCGCATCCAGGCGCTCATCCGTTTCCAGTAAATCCAACTCAGCCTGCGGTGAAAGCATAGGTTTCTCACTCTTCGGTTTGTGCTGTTTGGTGACTTTTTCGGTCACACCCAGGGGAATGGGGGTTTTACTGCCAATTCGTGGATCTTTCTGCTTGTTCTGGTTTTTACCGCCTGAAGCCGCGTTGTCACCTGTCGCACGGCTCCCCGCCGCATGACCACGGTGTTTTTTCTGACGCTTACGGTCGCGCGCTTCCTGATTCAGCTCTTCGCGTGTTTTACGACGCGCTTTTGCGGGACCTTTACCGCGTGGTGTAGAAGTTGATTTCATAGTGATTCGTCTTTGGCTGTTTTAGTCAGTATATACTCTAAATAATTCGAGTTGCAGGAAGTCAACGCACATGCAACCTGAAGTATGACGAGTTTCATTTGCCGCGGAATCTAGCAGAAACCCTATAAAGAAAAAAGGCGACAGAGTAATCTGTCGCCTTTTTTGCTGTCTAACAACCCTAACGGGTTCTACGATCCCTGTTGGCTACCAACACGCCCTGTTTTTCCCTTAGCCTGAAACATTCCGTGTTGTTTCCATTTCCTTTTACTAACGTCTCCGAACGTTTGTCTTCCTGACAAATCCTGCGTCTTCGCCTCCTGGCGCTCCTGACCCTCATCCTGAGTCGTAATCCTGACAGCTTCCTCGCTATGGATGCTACTTTACTCTTCTGGCATAAACGCACAAGTAATCGAAACGCGAATGTCCACTTTTCAGAATATTGCCTGAAACATAACATTATGATTTTATTATCTTATCTTAATTTTCGACCTGCGCTTACTCTGAAATTTCGCATAAGAACAATCGGCAATGTCTCACAAAGAGCATGGTTTTAGCTTACACACATCCCGCATGCTGAAAAATCCGTCTTTTGCCGCTGTTCAGGTATAATCGCTGCAAAGCTTTGACTGACGGAGACGACCGCTTTGACTAATTTGAATTATCAACAGACGCACTTTGTGATGAGTGCGCCTGATATTCGCCATTTACCTTCCGATACCGGAATCGAAGTGGCTTTTGCTGGCCGTTCCAATGCAGGCAAATCCAGCGCGCTGAACACGCTTACGAATCAGAAGAGTCTGGCGCGTACATCCAAAACACCGGGCCGTACTCAGCTCATCAACCTGTTTGAGGTGGTTGAAGGCAAACGTCTGGTTGACCTGCCCGGCTATGGCTATGCAGAAGTCCCGGAAGAGATGAAGCGTAAGTGGCAACGCGCGCTGGGCGAATATCTGGAAAAACGTCAGAGCCTGCAAGGCCTGGTGGTATTGATGGATATCCGTCACCCGTTAAAAGATCTCGACCAGCAGATGATCCAGTGGGCCGTAGAGAGCAACATTCAGGTTCTGGTTTTACTCACCAAAGCGGACAAACTGGCCAGCGGCGCACGTAAAGCGCAGTTGAATATGGTGCGTGAAGCGGTACTGGCCTTTAACGGCGATGTGCAGGTAGAAACGTTTTCTTCCCTGAAGAAGCAAGGCGTGGATAAATTACGTCAGAAACTGGATAGCTGGTTTAACGATCTGGCTCCCGTGGAAGAGACGCAGGACGGGGAATAACCCACCGATATGCCGGATGGCGCCGCTGCGCGTCTTATCCGGCCTACAGTTCTTTATTCTTGCTCTAAGGCGGCAACACAGCAAATCCCCAGGAGCTTACATAAGTAAGTGACTGGGGTGAGCGACAAATCTGTCTGGAACAGATTTGAACGCCGCGAAGCGGCGGCCCGTAAGGGTGAGGCTCATGGATGAGCCGAATAATTCGAAGCCAACGCGTATGCAGCTTGAAGTATGACGAGCAAAATAAAAAACGCCCCAGTCATTACTGACTGGGGCGGCTAAAATATTCAGCCAAATCCGATTACGTGAAGTAAAAGGTCTGAAAGATAGAACATCTTACCTCTGTACCCTACGCGAATAACTTTACTCTTTTTTGAGCAGCTCAGAAAGCACTTTTTGTAATTTTTTTTCATTCTTTACATAGGGAATTCTAATGATCATCACAAAACGTTCTATCTTATGTTGCTTAGTTACGAAAAAAGCGCGTTATTCAGTAAAGCCTTAGTGCGCCTGATCCCAGTTTTCGCCGCTACCCACTTCCACCAGCAACGGCACATCAATACGCGTGCAGTTTTCCATCAGTTGATGGATCTTTTTCGATACCACGTCGAGATCATCTTTATGCACTTCGAACACCAGTTCATCGTGTACCTGCATGATCATACGCACGCGCGGCTGTTCATCTTGCAGCCATTTATCGACGGCAATCATAGCGCGCTTGATGATGTCTGCTGCCGTCCCCTGCATCGGAGCGTTGATGGCGGCACGTTCCGCACCGGCACGACGCGCAGCATTGCTGGATTTAATATCCGGCAAGTAGAGACGACGCCCTTCCAGCGTTTCAACATAACCTCGCTCTTTTGCCTGAGCGCGCGTGCGTTCCATATATTCCAGTACGCCAGGGTAGCGTTCGAAGTAGAGATCCATGTACTTCTGCGCCTCTTTGCGCGGAATATTGAGCTGACGCGCCAGACCGAATGCGCTCATGCCGTAGATCAGACCAAAGTTAATCGCTTTGGCGCTGCGGCGCTGTTCAGCCGTAACGCTCTCCAGCGGCAGTCCAAACACTTCAGCAGCCGTCGCCCGGTGGATATCTTTTCCTTCGGCAAAGGCGGTTAACAGACCTTTATCGCGGGAAAGGTGCGCCATAATACGCAGTTCAATCTGCGAATAGTCCGCTGATGCGATGACGTAATCTTGCGGAGCGATAAACGCCTGACGAATACGGCGCCCTTCCTCGTTACGTACCGGAATATTTTGCAGGTTAGGATCGGTAGACGATAAACGCCCCGTCGCGGTCACCGCCTGATGATAAGAGGTATGCACTCGCCCGGTTTTCGGGTTGATCATCAGCGGGAGTTTATCGGTGTAGGTCGATTTCAGCTTCGCCAGCCCGCGATATTCCAGAATCACCTTCGGCAGCGGATAGTCCAGCGCCAGCTCTTCCAGCACCTCTTCCGAGGTGGACGGCGCACCGCCCGGCGTTTTCTTCAGTGGCTTAATACCCTGTTTTTCAAACAGAATAGTTTGCAACTGTTTGGTAGAAGAGAGGTTAAATTCTTCTCCGGCGATCTCATGCGCCTTCTTCTCCAGCTCCGCCAGACGCAGCGTGATCTCCTCTGAATGCTTGTGCAGCACGGCAGGGTCGATTTTTACACCGTTACGCTCTACGCGGGAAAGCACCGGCACCAGCGGCATTTCGATATTCTCGAAGACATTCAGCGGCCCTTTGTACTGCTGTAGCTCTGGCCACATTTTCAAATGCAGCTGTAACGTAACGTCCGCATCTTCTGCGGCATAACGTCCGGCCTCTTCCAGGGCAATCTGGTTAAAGGTCAGCTGATTTTTGCCTTTACCGGCAATCTCTTCAAAAGTGATGGTCTTATGCTTCAACCAGCGTTCGGACAGGCTGTCCATATCATGGCGGCCAGCAACGCTGTTCAGGATGTAGGATTCGAGCATAGTGTCAAAAGCAATACCGCGCAGCTCAATGCCGTAGTTCTGCAATACGCCGCGATCGTACTTCAGGTTTTGCCCAACCTTACGCGCCTTCCCATCTTCCAGCAGCGGCTTCAACAGTTCCAGCGCTCGCTCGCGGGAAATCTGATCGGGCGCATCCAGGTAGTCATGCGCCACAGGAACGTAGGCCGCCACGCCCGGTTCAATAGCAAAAGAGAGACCGACCAGATTCGCCGCATGGTTATCCAGGCTGTCCGTTTCGGTATCAAATGCAAAAACGGGCGCCTTTTTCAGCGTCTCAATCCAGCTTTCCAGCGTCGCTTCATCCAGGATGGTGACGTAGTTATCGTAAGAAAGCGCGGTCGCAGGCACGTCTGGCGTTTCATCAATAACAATGGTTTCCTGCGGTTTTGCTGCGGGCTTCGCACCTTTCGCCTGTAGCCATTTACCCGCTTCCACATCGGTGGTCCAGCGCTTAAATTCATATTTCTTAAACAGGCCAAGCAACTCTTCAGCCGCTGGCTGTTGTACTTCAAGCTGATCGCAGCTTAGCTCCAGTTCGACATCCGTTTTGATGGTAGCCAGTTGATAAGAGAGGTAAGCCACCTCTTTATTCTGCTCAAGCTTCCCGGCCATGGTTTTCGCGCCACGGAAGGTTAAGCCCGCAATTTTATCTGATTCGGCATACAGGGTATCCAGCCCGCCTAACCCCTGAAGGAGCGCCTGAGCGGTTTTTTCACCCACGCCCGGCACGCCAGGAATGTTATCGGAAGAGTCGCCCATCAGCGCCAGGAAATCGATGATCAATTCGGGTGGAACACCGTACTTGTTCACGACTTCATCCGGGCCCAGAATCGTATTGGTCATGGTATTAATCAGCGTGATATTTGGCGTCACCAGCTGGGCCATATCTTTGTCGCCAGTGCTGATCAGCACCGGACGGCCCACCTTCTCGGCTTCACGCGCCAGCGTACCGATAACGTCGTCCGCTTCCACACCCGAAACGGCCAGCAGCGGCAGGCCCATCGCTTTTACCATCGCATGCAGCGGTTCAATCTGCGCACGCAGGTCATCAGGCATCGGCGGGCGATGCGATTTGTAATGTTCAAATAACTCATCACGGAAGGTTTTACCCTTGGCATCAAATACCACTGCGGCATGCGTCGGCTGATACTGCATAATCAGGCTGCGCAGCATGTTGAGAACACCGTACATCGCCCCTGTAGGCTCCCCTGCGCTGTTCGTCAGAGGAGGAAAGGCGTGATACGCGCGATAGAGATAAGATGAGCCATCTACAAGGATAAGTGGGTTTTCTGGGATCTGAACCATAATGTCCGTGCCTGTTTATCAGATTATGGGTAAAGGATGCCACAGACAGGATGAAAACATGAGTTTTTCGCCGCATTTGTCGAAAAAGTTTTGTAGATCTTCTGGATCGCTCGCAAAGCGAGCTGTGGATAACTTTGTGCATAAATTATTACATTTCATTTAATTTCATCCTGATGATTTAATTTTCATTAAACTTACTCATATTTTTCAATATGTTAATTAAATCACCAGAACTTTATCCCATTATTCAGCGTCATCTCAGTGTGTGGATAGATATCAATATTTTTTCTGTTTCGCTAAGACCCGTCATTTGATGCGTTTTCTGATAAAATCAGCCCCTTGCGTCTCTTTCGCGCACTATTTATGGCTAACCCGTTGAATAATTTAATTATGACAAGAATACTCGCTGCGATAACGCTGTTGCTGAGTATCGTATTGACCATTTTGGTCACTATTTTTTGTTCTGTGCCGATCATCCTTGCCGGGATCGTGAAGCTCCTTTTGCCCATTCCTGTCGTCTGGCGCAAGGTATCCGTTTTTTGTAATTTCATGATGTACTGCTGGTGTGAAGGGTTGGCGCTGCTGCTGCATCTCAATCCGTGGCTTAAATGGGACGTGGAAGGGCTGGAAGGCCTGAACAAGAAAAACTGGTATCTGCTTATTTGTAACCATCACAGTTGGGCCGATATCGTGGTGCTTTGCGTTCTGTTCCGTAAGCACATTCCAATGAACAAATACTTTCTTAAGCAGCAGCTGGCCTGGGTGCCGTTTATCGGCCTGGCCTGCTGGGCGCTGGATATGCCGTTTATGAAACGCTACTCGCGCGCTTATTTGCTCCGTCATCCCGAACAACGCGGTAAAGATGTAGAAACAACCCGCCGTTCTTGCGAGAAATTTCGCGCGCATCCCACAACGATCGTAAATTTTGTCGAAGGTTCGCGTTTTACCGAAGAGAAACGTCGGCAAACTCGCTCGCCATATAAAAACCTTCTCCCACCAAAAGCGGCGGGGATCGCGATGGCGCTAAACGTCTTAGGGTCTCAGTTCGATAAGTTGCTCAACGTTACCCTCTGCTACCCGGAAAACGATCGGAAACCATTCTACGATATGTTGAGCGGTAAACTGACGCGCATCGTGGTACGTATCGATCTGGAGCCGATTAAAGAAGAGCTACACGGTGACTATGTGAATGACAAAGGATTCAAACGCCGTTTCCAGCTTTGGTTGAATGCACTCTGGAATGAAAAAGACGAACAGATAGAAAAGATTAAAGCGGAAAACAAAAACGCCGGTCAATGACCGGCGATTTTTTTATTTCTTTTCAACCAGATGTTTCACGGTATCGGCGTACTGTTGTACGAAGATATCCATGCTGCTGGTATCCATCCCTTGCGGGTTAACCTGATATTTGCCGTTTACAAACATCGCCGGTACACCCTGAAGCTGGAGATCAGCGGCCGCTTTTTCTTGCTGCGCAACCAGTGATTTCACCACGAAGCTGTTCCATGCCGCATCGTAGTCTTCACCTTTCACACCCGCATCAACGAATACTTTGCGAATATCGGCAGCAGACTGAACGGTCTGGTTTTTCTGTACTGCTTCAAACATCGGCGCAGTGATTTTATCTTCTACGCCCAGTGCCATCGCCACAGCCCATGCCTGCGTCAGGTCCTTACCCAATGGGCCCAGGAACTCAACGTGGTATTTGGTCATTTTGGTGCCTTCAGGCAGCTTTTTCTTCACGTTATCAGAAACGTGCAGCACTTCTTCAAACTGATAGCAGTGCGGGCAGTAGAAGGAGAAAAACTCCAGAACCTGAGGCTCGCCAGCAACGGGCTTATCCAGTGTGATGTATTGCTTACCATCACTGAACTGCGCTGCCGATGCGCTAAAAGCTAAAATCATACCAGCCAGCGCCAGCCAAATCTTTTTCATGATCAACTCTCTCCTGATGTGTCCGTTTAATACATTGGCGTTAATTGTAAAGGGGGTTCTTGCAGCACTTTTGCCTGCTCAAGAAATGTCGCAGTCTGCCGTTGCCAGTAATCTTCCCCGGTTAACCACGGGAAATTTTTAGGAAACGCAGGATCAGCCCAGCGACGCATCAGCCAGGCAAGATAATAAACCAAACGCATCGCGCGTAAAGGCTCAATAAGTTCTATTTCAGCGGTATCGAACTCGCTAACTTCTTCATAAGCCTCGATAATCGTTTCAAGCTGCATCCGCTGCTCGGCTTTATCGCCATTCAGCAGCATCCACAGATCCTGAACGGCAGGGCCATTGCGGGCATCATCTAAATCGACAAACAGCGGGCCATCGCGCCAGAGGATATTTCCGGCATGGCAATCCCCGTGTAAACGCAGCGTCTCAAAACGGGTATGCCAACGTTCGGTAACGGCGGCAATAAGAGTGTCCGTCGCGTTCAGGAAAGCCGCTTTTTGCCCTGCGGGAATCAGTGATGCGCCTTCGAAAAGTTTGCGAGGTTCAATGAGATACTCTTCCAGGCCCATTGTCGGCCGGAAGGCAAAAGGGTGTTTACGCCCGGTCTGATGCAGGCGACCCAGATAGCGCCCTACCGCTTCCATCTGATCGATATTATCCGCTTCGAACTGTCGCCCACCGACGCTTGGGAAAATCGCGTAGTGGAATCCCTGGTGGTTCAGTAGCGTCTGGCCATTGAGGACAAGCGGCGCCGCGACCGGCACCTCATCTTTTACCAGTTCCAGTGCAAACTGATGCTCTTCCCGTATTTGATCGGCAGACCAACGCTCAGGGCGATAAAACTTAACGACAAAGCGTCGACGGTCTTCGTCCTGAAACTGATAGACGCGGTTTTCATAGCTGTTGAGCGGGGTAAGACCGGAATCCACCCGGATTCCCTGTTCAAACAGCGCATCCATGATGGTATCCGGGTGTAATGTCTGGAAAGTAAAAGCGTTGTCGTTCATCCCATCATCCGGAAAATACTACGAATGATTCAGGATATCATTTTGTGGCGATTTCGGTGGCGCCGCTTACAAGGTTTTACTCTTTAATCACGCCGCGTGCGCGTAATAGCGCTGTTTTGAAATCTTCTTCATAATCTTTCTGAATGCCAGGAATCACCGCATCTTTTGCGGAGTCACGCATTTTCAGGTGATAGATCAGAATGTCGTCGGTTAAATCCGCCAGTTCGCCGTCAAAACCTGACTCTTTCGCCAGTTTCTGTAAAAATTGCAGCAGATTAAGATCGGGCTCTTTCTGCCAGGCTGGTTGCAGGAGTTCAATGACTTCATTCAGGCGTTTACATTTCATGGCTGTGCTCCTTAATTTGATGTAGATACGTTAGCAGGGTCAATCCCACAATAAAAGAGGCGATATCAGTGAATCTGGAGAGTGCAATAACGGGGGTTGTGCTGGCAGGCGGTAAGGCCAGGCGAATGGGGGGGGCTGATAAGGGTCTGCTTGAGCTGGATGGCAAACCACTCTGGAAGCATGTTGCTGATACGCTGGCGTCTCAGCTTGAAACCGTCGTGATTAACGCGAATCGCCATCAGGATATTTATCAACAAAGCGGCCTGAAAGTGATCCCCGATTCACTGGCCGATTTTCCGGGGCCTCTGGCGGGTATATTGTCTGTTTTACAGCAAGAGAAGGGAGACTGGTTTCTGTTCTGCCCTTGCGACACGCCTTACATTCCCCGCGATCTGGTTGCGCGTTTAAAAGCTCAGCGCAATAACGCGCCTGTCGTATGGGTTCACGACGGCGAGCGGGACCACCCGACAATTGCACTGGTTAATCGCTCCGTAGCACCTTTCTTACAGGAATATCTCCGGTCAGGTGAACGGCGGGTCATGGTCTTTATGCGCCAGGCCGGTGGTCATGCTGTTGATTTCAGTGATTTTAAGCAGGCATTTGTGAATGTGAATACGCCGGAAGAGCTCGCCAGATGGCAGGAGAAATCATGATCCCACTACTCGGCATAGCCGCATGGAGCGGCACCGGTAAGACTACGCTGCTCAAGAAATTGATTCCAGTGTTATGCGCCGGAGGGGTTCGCCCAGGATTAATTAAGCATACCCATCACAATATGGACGTAGATAAGCCCGGCAAAGACAGTTACGAGTTACGCAAGGCAGGCGCAGCACAAACGCTTGTCGCCAGTCAGCAACGTTGGGCGCTGATGACAGAAACACCGGAAGAACCTGAGCTGGATTTAACGTATCTGGTGAGTCGAATGGATGCTTCTAAGCTGGATATAGTGCTTGTTGAAGGTTTTAAGCACGAAGCGGTGGCGAAGATCTTATTATTCCGACAGGGGTGTGGGCATGAAGTGGAGGAGTTGACCATTGATGAACATGTGATCGCCGTCGCCAGCGACATTCCGCTTTCCCTGGATGTCCCGCTATTAGATATCAATGATATACCACAGATCGCTACATTTGTTTTGCGTTGGCTGGGACGATAGTACGCGGGCGGCACAGGTTTTTTGCAGGCGGGATAAGGCGCAGCGTCATCCGTCAGAACAGCGCATATATGCTGTGTGCAAAATACCCGGGATGTTTTTGTAGGCCGGATAAGCGCAGCGTCATCCGGCTGCCCCCGGGCGCATGAACGCAAAAAGGCCATCCCTCAGGATGGCCTCTTCACTTAATTAATGCCTGGCAGTTCCCTACTCTCGCATGGG